>DASSTK010000140.1:0-3204 GCA_035707945.1 Sphingomonas sp. | reverse complement strand
CGCGGAGAGGTGCCGTCCTACGCCGTGGTGGTGCCGGGCGCGCTGCCGGACCCGAAGGGCGGCCCCTCGCTTTACTGCGCGGTGATCGTCAAGACGGTGGACGCGCAGACCCGCGCCAAGACCGGCATCAACGATCTGCTGAGGGACTGACGGCGATGCGCGCCGCCCTCGTTGCGCTGGCCGCGATCGCCGCCTCGCCCGCCGCAGCGGTGCTGCCAGCGCAGATACCGGAGGTGGTGCGCAGCTATCCACACGATCCCCACGCCTTCACCGAGGGCCTCTTCTTCCATGACGGCCATCTCTACGAGAGCACCGGGCTGGAGGGCCGTTCCTTCATCCGCAAGGAGGATCTCGCCACCGGCCGGGTGCTCAAGAGCGTGGCCCTGCCCCCCGGCCTGTTCGGCGAAGGCATCGTGCCCTGGGGCAAGGAGCTGATCAGCGTCACCTGGCACGGCGGCCTCGGCTTCCGCTGGAATCTCGCCACCTTCCGCAAGCTCGGAACCTGGCGTTACGAGGGCGAGGGCTGGGCGATGACCCAGGACGGCCGCCACATCATCCTGTCCGACGGCACGCCGGTGCTGCGCTTCCTCGATCCCAAGACGCTGAAGGTGGTGAAGCGGCTGACCGTGACGGCGGAAGGCAAGCCGCTCCAGCGGATCAACGAGCTTGAATATGTGAAGGGCGAAATCCTCGCCAATGTGTGGATGACTGACTTCATCGTCCGCATCGACCCGACGACCGGCAAGGTGAAGGGCGTGATCGACGCGAGCGCGATCGTGAACCAGGTGGGCGCGACCGATCCCGACGCGGTGCTGAACGGCATCGCCTACGACAAGGCGAAGGACCGGCTGTTCATCACCGGCAAGGATTGGCCGAAGATTTTCGAGATCAGGCTGCCGGAGGGGCCGTAAGGAATTCCGTGCTCCTGCGAAAGCAGGAGCCCAGGGTTGCATGGCGGTCGCTTGGGGCTCTGGGTTCCTGCTTTCGCAGGAACGCAGGAGTTCACCTCGCCTCCGCCAGCAGCTTGGCGGCGTCCGCGCCCGTCCAATCCTTGCCGCCGATCACGCGCCATATCTCGCGGCCGTGGGCGTCGTAGAGGATGGTGGTGGGCAGCACGTCGATCCTGAGCGCGTTCATCAGCGCCATTTTGGGATCGGTATAGGCCGTCAGATTCTTCATCCCGTGCGCTTTCCAGAAGGGCTGGACCTGCTTGTCCCCGCCCAAATCCTGGCTGACGGCGATCACCTTGATCTTGCCCGCCTCGCTCTTGGCGAGCGCGTCCAGAGCAGGAAGCTCCTTCACGCAGGGGCCGCACCACGTCGCCCAGAGATTGACCAGCACGGGCTGGCCGCGAAAGGCGGTCAGCGTCGCGGGCGCGCCGCCGGGGGCGGAGAAGGGCATGGCGGGCATCGCCTCGCCCTTGTGGCTGCGATCGAGAATGTTGCCGTTGGGGCCGAGTTCCGGCGCGCCCGTCCCGACGTTCGCGTTCGCTTGCTCCGGCTTCGGCTTGGGCTTATCGCAGCCGGCGACGACGAGCATGGCGGCCAGCGGGAGACAGACGATCAGCGGGCGGGCGGACAGCAAGGCAGGCTCCAATCCGATGTGGGGCGGGCGCTTCGCCGAAGGCCCGGCCGCGGTGATGCGCGAGATCAACGCCTCGATCCCGTTCGACAAAAGGCTCTGGCGGCAGGACATAGCGGGCTCTAAGGCCCATGTCGCCATGCTTGGGGCGCAAGGGATCATCCCGGCCGAAGATGCGCGCACCATCGCCGACGGGCTGGATCGCGTGGCGGCGGAGTATGAGGCGCAGGGCGTCCCCGACGATCTCGCGATCGAGGACATCCACATGGCGACGGAGAGCCGGCTCGCCGAGCAGATCGGCCCCGCCGCCGGCCGCCTCCACACCGCGCGATCGCGCAACGATCAGGTGGCGACCGATTTCCGCCTGTGGGTGCGCGACTCGATCGACGCGGTGGACGAGGGGTTGGCCGCGCTCCAGCACGCACTCGTGACGCGGGCGGAGGAACATGCCGACAGCGTGATGCCCGGCTTCACCCATCTCCAAGCCGCGCAGCCGGTGACGCTCGGCCATCATCTCATGGCCTATTATGAGATGATCCGGCGCGATCGCTCGCGCTTCGCCGATGCGCGGGCGCGGATGAACGAGTGCCCGCTGGGCGCGGCCGCGCTCGCCGGCACCGGCTTCCCGATCGACCGGCAGGCGACGGCGAAGGCGCTCGGCTTCGACCGGCCCACCGCCAATTCGCTCGATTCGGTATCCGACCGCGATTTCGCGCTCGATTATCTGACGGGCGCCGCGCAATGCGCGTTGCACCTTTCGCGGTTGGCCGAGGAAATCGTGCTCTGGGCCTCGCAGCCCTTCGGCTTCGTGAACCTGCCGGACCAATGGTCCACCGGCTCCTCGATCATGCCGCAGAAGCGTAATCCCGACGCCGCCGAGCTGGTGCGCGGCCATGCCGGGCGGATCACCGGCTGCCTCGTCAGCCTGATGGTGACGATGAAGGGCCTGCCGCTCGCCTATTCCAAGGACATGCAGGACGACAAGCCGCCGGTGTTCGAGGCGCATGACCTGCTGGCGCTCTCCATCGCGGCGATGACCGGCATGATCGAGACGCTGGGCTTCCGCACGACAAGGATGCGCGCGGCGGCGGAAGCGGGCTTTTCCACCGCCACTGATCTCGCCGACAGGCTGGTGCGGGTGGCGGGCGTGCCCTTCCGCGAGGCGCACCACATCACCGGCAGCGTGGTAAAGGCGGCGGAGGCGAAGGGCTGCGCGCTCTCCGATCTCGGCCTCGCCGAATTGCAGGCGATCGATCTGCGCATCGACGAGGGCGCGCACGCGGCGCTCTCGGTCGACGCCTCGGTGGCGGCGCGGGCGAGCGAAGGGGGCGCCGCGCCCGCGCGCGTGCGGGAAGCGATCGCGCGGGCGAAGCAGGCGCTGGGGATGGGGGCATGAAGGAAAAGGAGACGGCCAATTCTCCTGCCGTGCTCCCGCGAAGACGGGAGCCCAGGGCGGCCGGGCGAATCGCGTGCGGCTCCGGGTTCCCGCTTTCGCCGGAGCACCGGACCTGCAAAGATGGTGGAACGCCATGAGGCCAGGACCGGCGATCTTTCTTGGCGTTCTCCTGACCCTCGCCGCGTGCGGCAAGAAGGATGATCTGCGCCCCGCCGTCGGCCAGTCGC
>DASSTK010000139.1:0-5641 GCA_035707945.1 Sphingomonas sp. | reverse complement strand
GTCACTGATCTGTGAGGTTGGCCACGTCATCGGTGTAAGGCGACAGGAGACCGAATCTCCATCGGGTCAAGTCGGCGTGGTATTGACGGGAAAGGGCAGGTCTTCAATATGCAGGTATGAGCCTTCTGTCGTTATTTTTCGTCGTAATGATGGTGAGCGTATCTGGTGCGGTAATCATCACGACGATGGCGTTACGTGCTGTCGGGAGGCGATTTCAGATAACGGCATTGCAGCAGCATCAATTATCGATTATTCTGACCTTTATACTGTGGTTGGTTGTAACGGTTGCCGGATTTGGCCTTTGGGAAGGGCTGCGTATATCCCTTATATATGCTGCCCCAGCGGGGCTGCTTCTCATTTTGTCCTCGATCAGGCGACTGATCGGGCAGAAGTGACCAGTACGTCAGCCGAAAGATGACTACGGGGTTTTAGCCCCAGGTTCGGTAAGCAGCATGCTGCACCGCACAAATATCCTTGCAACCTTCTCCCGATTCGCGTATTGTGCATCGCAGCATTATCGAAAGGGAGTGCTGACTCGATGGCTCGACCCAAGGCGACAGATACCGCGCCGGTAAGGCGCACCGCGAAAGCGGCCGCCCGGGGAGGGGCATCCAACAGGGGCCGCAAGGCCGCGGCTGAGGCGGCCGCATCGCTTGCGCCTCCTGTCGAAACACCCCCCGCACCCATCAAAGGATCGTTGGCCATGGCCGAGAAGTTCACCAACCAGTTCACCCCCGAGCATGTCCAGGCGCTGTTCGGCGACGCTTCCGAGCGCGCCAGGGCGGCGATGGAGAAGAGCGCGAAGTTCGTCGAGGAGTTCACCGATTTCGCCAAGGGCAATGTCGAGGCGGTGATGACCTCGGGCCGGGTCGCGGTGCAGGGCGCCGAGACGCTGGGCCAGGATTTCGCCGATTACGGCAAGAAGCATTTCGAAGGCGCGACCGCCGCGTTCAAGAGCTTCGCCGCCGCGAAGTCCCCGACCGAGCTGTTCCAGCTCCAGTCGGATTATGCGAAGTCGGCCTTCGACAACGCCGTCGCGCAGGGCTCCAAGTTCTCCGAGTCGTGGCTCAAGCTCGCCGGGGAGATCGTCCAGCCGCTCTCCAGCCGCGTCGCGGTGGCGGCCGAGAAGATCAAGGCGCCCGCGCTCTGATCGGCCGGCGGCGCGCCCCCCCGCGCCGTCGTGCAAATCTGTGAACAGGAAGGGGCGGCTCCCTGATGGAGCCGCCCCTTTTTGCTGTCGGGCAAGGCTCCCATGCCCTTGCCCTCCACCGGCGGCTTGCCATATTCTGCCCATGCCGGGCGCGGAGCCGGCCCGGGAGTGGACGAAGTGGTGCGTGGCGCGATGAACGAGGCGGGCGATCGGTTGCGGATGATGGCCGGGCCGAACAAGGACGGCGAGGGCGAAGGCGGCGCCGGCGTCGGCGTCGCCACCCGCACGCGCACGCGCACCAAGAAGCCGTCGCTCTACAAGGTGCTGATGCTGAACGACGATTACACGCCGATGGAGTTCGTCGTGCTCTGCCTCCAGCGCTTTTTCCGCATGGGCATAGAGGATGCGACGCGGGTGATGCTCCACGTTCACCAGAAGGGCGTCGGCGTGTGCGGCGTGTTCAGCCACGAGGTCGCCGAGACCAAGGCCACCCAGGTCGTCGATTTCGCCCGCCAGCACCAGCATCCGCTGCAATGCACGATCGAGAAGGCGTGAGGGGCTGAGTGTGCTCCTGCGAAGGCAGGAGCACGGCCGGGCCTGCTGTCCGCGCTAGAGTCGATCTCGATCAACTTTACACAACCGTCACCCTGAACTTGTTTCAGGGTCCATCGTGATACGTTCGCTGCGCCGGCCGTTGGTCACCAGATCAGGATGCACGCCAAGTGCTACGCTGGATGCTGAAACAAGCCTGTCCTGAGCCTGTCGAAGGGTTCAGCATGACGATTCAAGATGATCGAGTTCGACTCTAATAGCGCAGCGCCGTCTCGATCCGTTCGGCGGTCACCGGATAGCCCGCATCCTGCGGGATGGTCAGCCATTCGCCGTCCTCGCGCCGCTCGATTCGCGGTCGGATGATGATTTGCGGTCGCGCGAGCGCGTCGGCGCGGGCCTGCTCGAAGCTGGCATAGCCAGCCAGCCGTTCGAGCAGGCGGCGTGTAGGGAAGATGGCGTAGCCGTCGCCCGTGGCGCAGCGGGTGAGCACGGCCTCGGCGGTCGCCCAGAAGGCGTGCGTGCTTTCCACCCCGTCGGCTATCGGATCGGCTCGATCGCGCGGTTCCGCCAGGAAGAAGCGCGTATCGAAGCGCCGCTTCACTCCGATTTCCGGGCACCAGCGCGCGAAGGGGGTGAGGGCGAGCGCGGCCTCTTTCTCCGCGCCCAGCGCGATCCCCGTCTCCTCCTCGGTCTCGCGGATCGCGGCGATACGGGCGGCCGCCTCCTCCGGATCGAGTCCCGCGTCGATCAGCGGCCGGGCGCCTTCGCGATCGGCGGGATCGATGCGGCCGCCGGGAAACACATAGGCCCCGCCCGCGAAGCGCAACGCCGCCGCCCGCCGCACGAACAGAAGCTCGGGCGGCCCGCTCTCCGCATCGCGCATCAGGATCAACGAGGCGGCGGGGATTTCGGGCTCGGTCATGCCGCGGGCTTAGCGGGGACGCTTCCGCGAGGCCATCCCGGGGATTCGCGCATTCGGCTGGACGCGAAATCCGGTGATCTCGTGCCATTTCCGGGCGGATGAGGCGGCTTTAACTTGCGGGCGAGCCGATTCCGGCGGAAAACCGCGATTGTCCAAGCATCGAGTCGGGCCCCTTTTGACGTGGGGAGAAGCGATTATGAGTCCGGTGCTTTGCCACCTGCTCGGGCACCATCACAGGCGCGACCGGGTGTGGTTCGACGGCCTTGATTTCCGCACCAACTGCACACGTTGCGGTATCCCCCTGCTCCGGGATTTCAACGGATGCTGGCGGCCCTTCGACATGCAGCATGACGCATCGCTCGCACGAACCGCCCATCCTTCGAAAAACGCGCCGAGCGAGCGTTCAAGGGTGCAATAGCCGGTGCGGGATACGGGGCTGGTGGAGCTGAGGGGAATCGAACCCCTGACCTCTGCAGTGCGATTGCAGCGCTCTCCCATCTGAGCTACAGCCCCGCACCAGCCGGGCGCCTCCTCTAGCCGTGCTCCTGCCGCATTGCAACGCGCAAAATCTGCTTTCCCGGCGTTCTCGCGCCGGTCTCCGCAACGGTCCGCCGCGCCCGTCCGGCATATCGGCGCGTGGGGGCTCTTGCGAACCCGTAACGATCGGAACTTGCACGCTTTCCCGGCGGTTTCCTTCCGCGATCGATCCGGCGCGCCGCCGCGTTTCGGCGGCGCTCCCTTGCATGAGGAGATCGCAATATGGGGTATGATCGCAATGATCGCCGTTCCGGCCGGGATTATCGCTACGAAGGCTCCGATCGCTGGCGCTCGGACCGCTATGACGATCCGCGCGACCGCGGCTTCTTCGATCGCGCCGGCGACGAAATCCGATCCTGGTTCGGCGATGACGAAGCCGAGCGCCGTCGCCGCATGGACGAGCGCTATGACGAGCGGCAGGATCGGGATTACGGATACGGCTACGGCTCCCGAGAGGGCCGCTATGCCGGCCAGCAGCGCGGCGGCTATCGCAGCCCGGAAAGCTATCCGCGCTGGAGGCGCTCGAACCGGGGCTATTCGGGGGATTGGTCTCCCACCTCATACCATTACGCCAATCTCGGCGCGGGCGAGGACAGTCAGTTCAATGATCCTCCGGTCCGTTCCTGGGCCGACACCGGCTATGATTATCGCAGCGATCGCGGGCGGTGGGAGGACGAGTATCGCTACGGCGATCGCGGCCGTTCACGGAGCGGCGGCAGCGAGGACCCGCACGGCTACGGCTCATGGCGGCGTCGCCAGCTCGATCAGTTCGATCGCGATTACGACGAATATCGCCGCGAAAACCAGTCCCGCTTCGAGAACGAGTTCGGTCAATGGCGACAGGCCCGGCAGGCGCAGCGGGATTCGCTGGGCTCGGTGCAGGAGCATCAGGAGGTTGTCGGCTCGGACGGGCAGCATATCGGCACCGTCGACCATGTCCGCGGCGACCGCATCCTGCTGACCAAGAGCGATCGGGATTCGGGCGGCCATCACCATTCGATCCCGTCGAGCTGGATCGATCGGGTGGACGACAAAGTCCATGTCCGCAAGACGGCCGAGGAAGCCAAGCAGGCCTGGCGCGACGAGGAGCGAAATCAGGGCCTTTTCGGCGCCGAACGCGATGACGATCATGACTATGCCCGCGGCGGCAACCTCGATCGCAGCTTCTCCGGCACCTATGAGGATAAGCGGTAGCGAATTGTCACGATGAGGCCCGGTTCCGGCCGGGCCCCTTCATTTCAGTATGCTGTGTGCTCCCGCTTTCGCAGGAGCACATGCTACTTATCAGGAACCAACCACCGGAAAGCACGGCGGAGTTCTTTCGCGCCGTCCCGCTCGTAACAACGGCCATGCGCGAGGATGATACGTTCCGGCTCCCAGCCGATCATCGTCTCCACCGCCTGCCGGGCCGCCTTGCGATAGCCCCAGAAGGTCATGCGCATGTCGAGCGGGGCCTTGCCGTCCGGATCGATCACGCCGCCCAGCCACGCCAGCAGGCGGACAGGCCGGCGCCTGATCCGCTTCTCCTCGAAGTTCTCGATCAGATCGGTGAGGATCAGTGTGCGTGAGGGCGCGTGGAAGAAATCCGCTTCACGGAAAAAACGGCTGTGCACGAGCCGTTGACGGATGACTCCCTCCCATTCGAGAACGGGTTCATCGGAGAGTTCGTGGTGCGGCGGCAACGGCCGCTTGGCCGATTTCGCCAGCCCCGGCGCGGCGTAGAGCGCCGCTTTCGGAAAGCGCTCCGCCCAGTCCGGCAGCCACCAGTAATGGAGCGTGTTGGGGGAGACGATCCACGTCACCTCGCCCAGCGCCGTCACGCGCTCGATCAGCTCGGGCGAGAGCGCGATCGGTGAATGAACCCACAGCCGGCCGCCGGGGAGCCGGGCGATCGTCATGCGGGTAGGAAAGGGGAAGGAAAAGGCTCCGAAGCCCATCGCGATCTCGCCGCCGTCGACGATCCACAGCTCCTCGCCAAAGGGCTTGGGGGTGTCGAGCGGGGCGTAGGGGACGTGCGCGGCCGTCTCGCCGCTCACGCGTCGGCTCCGGGCGCGAAGGTGTCGCACTGGCTCACCACGCCTGTGTCGATCCCGCGCTTCAGCCACTCCATCCGCTGCGCTGAGGTGCCGTGGGTGAAGCTGTCGGGCACCACGCGACCCTGCGTCTCCTGCTGAAGCGTGTCATCGCCGATCGCGTGCGCCGCGCGCAGCCCTTCCTCCACGTCGCCGGGATCGAGCAGGTCGCGGTTGTGCGCCGCCCATACGCCGGCGAAGCAATCCGCCTGCAATTCCACCTTCACCTGCAGCGCGTTGGCTTCCGTCGGCCCCACCGCATGTTGCTGCTCGCTCACCTTGGGCAGGATGCCGAGCAGATCCTGGACATGATGGCCCACCTCATGCGCGATGACATAGGCTTCGGCGAAATCGCCGGGGGCGCCGAAGCGGTTCTTGAGCTCGTCGTAGAAGCTGGTGTCGAGATAG
>DASSTK010000138.1:0-6919 GCA_035707945.1 Sphingomonas sp. | reverse complement strand
GGTCGTGTTCGAGCATGGCGTTGGCGGCGATGAGCAGTTTGCGCATGGCGGCGACGATGGCGACCTTGGGTGGTTTCCCCTCGGCGCGCAGGCGCTGGTGGAAGGGGCGGAGGGCGGGGTTGCAACGGATGGCGACAATAGTTGCCATGTAGAGGCAGCAGCGTGCGGAGAGCCGGCCGCCGGAAATATGAGCTTGGCCGCGGTGGACGCCGCTGTCCTGGTTGAAGGGGGCGACGCCGGCGAGCGCGGCGATCTGCTTCTCTCCGATAGCGCCGAGTTCGGGGAGTTCGGCGATCAGCGTTGCGGCGGTGACCGGGCCGACGCCGGGAATGGCGCGCAACAGCGCAGCGCGACGGGCGAGCAGTTCGTCGGCTTCGATCTGGGCGGTGATGGCTTGATCGAGCTCGTCGATTTCGCCTGTCAGGAAGGCGAGATGGCGCTGAAGCGAGGCGGTCGCCTGGAGCTTGCAGGGTTCCGCGGCCCGCTGCTTTCCCATCGCGAGCATATCGACGAGCCGCCGGCGGCGGCGGACCAGATCGGCCAGTCCAGGTTGAGAGAGCGAAGGCGGCTCATCGGCGGTCGGCTGCATCGCTTGAGCGAACCGAAGGATGAGATCAGCGTCAATCGCGTCGGTTTTCGCCAGCCGGCCCGAAGCCCGGCCGAAATCCCTGACCTGGCGCGGGTTGATGCGGCTGAAGCTGAGGCCACGAGCGGCTGCCGCCTGGCCGAGCAGGCGCGTGTAGCCGCCGGTCGCCTCGCATACGAGGTGCGGCGCCCCCAGCCGGCCGACGCGCCGGACAAGGGCGGCCATCCCAGCCGGATCATTGGGGATCCGCCAGATATCGGAGGCGCCCGGAAAGGCGACGTCGAGATGCGCCCTGGACACGTCGACGCCGATGAAAGTTCTTGCTTTCAGCATGATGGCTCCGCCTTGCATACGGGCTCGAGGCCCAATCAACCGTTCGAGACGATCATGGCGGAGCCGATGGCCAAGCTGAGATTCACGGGCTCGAACCCAAGGACAGGCACAGCCCATCCGCTCCGGCCAGGCCGGGTCATGACCCCGCCTGGCCGGATCAGCGCATCACATCAGCGCCGATCCCGCCATCCATATGCAAGGACAGGCTTGTTTCAGGGTCCATCGTGGTACGTTCGCTGCGCCGACCATTGAGCACAGATCAGGGCTCGCGCCAACCGCCACGATGGATGCTGAAACAAGCCTGTCCTGAGCCTGTCGAAGGGTTCAGCATGACGATTCAAGAAGACCGAGTTCGACCCAAGTCCTTCGTCGTTCTGGGCGAACGGAGGAAAGGATCAGCCCAGCAGCGCGTTCTCGCCCACTTTCGATCGCAGCACGGCGCGGAACGTCTCGAAGCTGAGCGGCGCAAGGAAGGCGCAGCCGGCGGCGCTTTCGTCGCTCCACACCACGCGCGCGATCTGCGGCTCCAGCCCGAGCAGGTTGAGCCAGACGATGCCGCCCACCGTGAGCTTGCGGTTCGTCTCCGCCTTGAAACCGTGGCGCGAGATGTTGAGGATGCGCGCCGGGGAGCGATGCTTGCCCTGCTCGCGCAGCGCGCCATCCAGATCGGCTTCCTGACGCTCCTCGCGACGTTGATCCTTCGCCGCCCGGACAGACAGACCCGCGCTCATCCCCCGCCCCTTCTACACCCCTCGATACAGGCCATAAGACGCAAGGGCTTACGAGAGGTAAATCCGCTTACCAGCCCTTCTGCTGATCATGCTCGCGCCAATCCTTGACCATGCAGCCGGTCCAGCCGTTCGCGCCCGAGGCGCTGCACGAGCCGCGGGTGAGATCGGGGGCGGCCCCGTCGGCGTCGATCAGCCGATGGCGTTCGCGCGAAACGCTGTCGACCGGGCCGGAAGGATCGAAGCCCCGATCGATGCGCGGCATACGGTAGCGCTGCTGTCCGCGGGGTCTCCTCGCGCAGACCACGATCTCTCCCGCGGCTTGGCGCGCCTTGCAGGGATCCATCGCGCGCTCGATCGCCTGATCGATGCTCGGCGCGCCCGCCGCCATCAGCAGGAGCGCGGGGAGAATGGTCCCGTCAGCTCCGCACGAAGAAGCGGCTTTCCTCGGCATGGCCGGGGATCGCCACCCTGCCCTCCTCCCGGAAGCCCAGCTTGCGCAGCAACCCGGCCGAAGCCTCATTGTCCTGCGCGGTGATGGCGAGCAGCCGCCCCATGCCCAGCGCCTCGCGCGCCCAGTCGAGCAGCCCGCGCGCCGCCTCATAGCCATAGCCCTGGCCGGTATGCTGGGCGAGGAAGGCGAAGCCGAGATCGGGGCCGTCCAGCCCTTCGCGCCGCACGAAGCCCACCGTGCCCACCGGCCGGTCGTCCGCCCTCAAAGCCACGCGATACATGCCGAAGCCGTGCGTCTCATAGGAGCCGAGCACGCGCTCATGGATATAGGCCTCCGCCTCCTCGATCGTCCGCACGCCACGATCGCCTATATTGGCGAGGAAGCCGGGATCGGTCAGCGTCGCCAGCATGAAGGGCGCGTCCCCCGGCGTGATCCGCCGCACCGTCAGCCTCTCCGTCTCGAACACCATCCCCCTCCCGTCTGTTGCGCGCCACGGCATTTAGGGGATCGTAACGGCGAAAGCCTAACGGCGATAGAAGGCGGACAAGAGGAACACATGGCGCGACGCGGCATCATATTGGCGGGGGGATCGGCAACGCGGCTCTATCCGCTCACCCTCACCGTCTCCAAGCAGCTCATGCCGGTCTATGACAAGCCGATGATCTATTATCCGCTATCGGTGCTGATGCTGGCCGGCATCCGCGAGATATTGATCGTCACCACCCCCGCCGACGCGCCCGCCTTCCGCAAGCTGCTGGGCGACGGGGCGCGCTGGGGTCTCTCCATCGACTCTGCCGAGCAGCCCCGGCCCGAGGGGCTGGCGCAGGCCTATCTGATCGCCGCGCGCTGGCTGGGCGGCCGACCCTCCGCGCTGATCCTGGGGGACAATATCTTCTATGGCAGCGGCCTGCCCGCGCTCCTCGCCCGCGCCGATGCGCGCGGGGTGGGAGCCACCGCCTTCAGCTACACCGTCGCCGATCCGCGCGCCTACGGCGTGGTGGAGTATGACGGCGAGGGCCGCGCCCTTTCGATCGAGGAGAAGCCGGCCGAGCCGCGCTCCAACGCCGCCGTCACCGGCCTCTATTTCCTGGACGGCCGCGCCCCCGCCTTCGCCCGCACCCTCGCCCCCTCCCCGCGCGGCGAGCTGGAGATCACCGATCTGCTGCGCTGCTATCTGGACGAGGGCACGCTGGGGGTCGAGCCTTTGGGACGCGGCTTCGCCTGGCTCGACACCGGCACCCACGCCAGCCTGCTCGACGCCGCCCATTATGTCCGCATCGTCGAGGAGCGGCAGGGCCTCAAGATCGGCTGCCCGGAAGAGATCGCCTGGCGACAGGGCTTCATCGACGATGGTGCGCTGGAGGCGCTCGCCACGCCGCTGCGCAAGAGCGGCTATGGCGATTATCTCCTCCGCCAGCTCGCCGCCGGCCGCCCCGCCCCCCTTCCCTTCCCCGATCGTCGCGTCGCGCATGGCTAGGCTGCTCGTCACCGGCGGGGCCGGGTTCATCGGCTCCAACTTCGTCCGTTATTGGCGGGAGCGAACGCCCGGCGACATGATCGTCGTGCTCGACGCGCTCACCTACGCCGGCAACCCCGAGAATCTGGCGGGCGTGCCCGATATCGAGTTCGTCCACGGCGATATCCGCGACGAAGCGCTGGTGGAGAAGCTCCTCGTCGAACACCGCCTCGACACGCTCGTCCACTTCGCCGCCGAGAGCCATGTCGATCGCTCGATCGCGGGGCCGGACGCCTTCGTCGAAACCAACATCGTCGGCGCCCACGCGCTCCTGAAAGCCGCCCGCAAGGCGTGGCTCGACACCGGCTCGGGCCGCCCGCACCGCTTCCACAACGTCTCCACCGACGAGGTGTTCGGCAGCCTCGCGCCTCACGATCCCCCCTTCCACGAAGGAACGCCCTATCGCCCCAATTCGCCCTATTCCGCTTCCAAGGCCGCGGCCGATCATCTCGTCCAGGCCTATCACGCCACCTACGGCCTCCAGACGAGCACCAGCCACTGCTCGAACAATTACGGCCCCTTCCAATTCCCCGAAAAGCTGATCCCCTTCATGCTGATCGCCGCGCTCGAAGGCCGCCCGCTGCCGATCTACGGCGATGGCCTGAACGTGCGGGACTGGCTGCATGTCGAGGATCATTGCGAAGGTATCGCCCTGATCCTCGATGGCGGGCGGCCGGGCGGCCGCTACGCGATCGGCGGCGGCGCGGAGCTGCCCAACATGGCGGTGGTCGACGCGCTGTGCGAACGGGTGGACGCGGCCTTCGCCGCCCGGCCCGAGCTCGCCCGCCTGTTCCCCCAGGCCCCCGCCGCGCGCGGCGCGCCCACCGCGTCGCTCAAGCGTCACGTCGCCGATCGCCCGGGGCATGACCGCCGCTACGCCGTCGATTGCTCTTTGATCCGGGGCGAGCTCGGCTACGCGCCGCGCCGCGCCTTCGCCGCCGGCCTCGCCGCCACGATCGACTGGTATCTCGCCCACGAAGGCTGGTGGCGGCGCGTGCTGACCGGCGCGTATCGCGACTGGCTTAGCCTGAATTACGAAGACCGCGCCGGGGCATCCTAATCCGTGCTGTCCGCCAGCTCCGCCGGATCGGGGACAAGGGGATGCCCGGCGGCGCGATCGGCCTTGATCCGGGCGGCCTCGGCCTCCATCGCCTTCACCCGCGATCCGTTGCCGGGATGAGTGCCGTCCGAGAAGATCGAGCCCAGCGGATCGGCGCGGCCCATGCGCCGCCAGAAATCGGCGGCCGCATCCACGTCGTACCCCGCCCAGGCGACCATATAGAGGCCGTAATAGTCCGCCTGCCGCTCCGTCTCGCGGATGCGCTTGCCGTTGCCGCCGAAGCCGCTGAACAGGCCGTTGCGGCTGGTGTGGGTGGCGTCGAGGAACTGGCGATGGCCGAGGATGTCGTGCGCCAGCTCGTGCGCGATGACGAAGGCGAGTTCGTCATCGCTGTGCGCGAAATCGACGATGCCCTGGCTGATGGTGACGGTCTTGCCGTCCGCTCCGGCGTTGCGATCCTTCGAAAGATCGAGCTGCACGTCCGAGGCGCAGCCCTCCCGCCCCTGCACTCGGATGGTGAGCGGTTGCCCGTCGCGCAGCAGCGAGAGCGTGACCGGGCCGGCGTTGAAGGCGCGGTCCAGCCGATCGACGATCGCCGTGAAGCGCCGCCCGTTGGCCTTTTTCGAGCCGACCGCCGGCAGCCCCGCGACAAGGCTCCGACCGTTGACCGCCGCCACCTGATCGCCGGGGCGCACCCCTGCGCGATCGGCCGGCCCGCCCGGCACCACGCCCGTCACCGCGGGAAAGGCGCCGAGATCGAACAGCGCCGCCACCGCCGGGCGGAGATCGCCGCGATATTGGGACGCATCCTGCACGATCATGCCGGACAGCCGGCTGTGATGCGGGCAATGCGCGCCGGCCGCCGTCTGGAGACGATAGGCGATCGAGGCGACGCGCAGATCCTTCGCCGCCAGCGCCTCCAGCGAGGCGGCGAGATCGGGATCGACCGGCGGCGGCGCGGCCTGCGGTTGCGCCGCGGCGAGCAGCAGCAGCGCGGCGAACGGGGCGAACGCTCTAGTTGACGCCATGCATGAGCTTCCTGAGCCAGGGCGAGATGACGAGCAGGATCACGCCCGCGATCATCGTCATTTCGCCGCCGGTCATGAAGGTGTGCATATAGGTGTGGAGCGCAAGCTCGGGATTGGTGACTTCGCCGCCCACCGTCTGCACCGAAGCGGCCTGCGCGGCCGCGCCGGCGAGATATTCGCCGATCGAGATCGACAGGAACCACACTCCCATCATCATGCCGACCACGCGGGCGATCGACAGCTTGGTGATCATCGAGAGGCCCACCGGCGAGATGCACAGCTCCGCTATCGAGTGGATGAAATAGGTCAGCGCCAGCCACCAAAGCGAGACGCGGAACGCCTCGTTCGCGGTGTTGCCGCTCCACGCCAGGATCACGAAGCCGAGGCCGACGAGGATCAGCGCGATGCCGAACTTGACCTGGATCGAAGGCTCCCACCCCTTCTTCGCCAGCGCGATCCACAGCCAACTCAGGATCGGCGCGAAGATGACGATGGTGAGCGGGTTGAACTGCTGCGTCATCGGCGCGGTGATGTGGATGCCGAACAGCTCCAGCGTGGTGTTGCGGTCCGCGAACAGGGTGAGCGAGGAAGCCGCCTGCTCGAACAGGGTCCAGAAGGTCACGTTGAACACGACGAGGATGATCGCCGCCAGCATCATCTGAAACTCGGTCCTGGTGCCGACCTTCCACGACCAGATCGGGATGCCGATCACCGCGCAGAGGAAGGTCAGGAACAGCACCTTGCCGAGGAACGGCGTGGCGAGGATGTAACCCCACAAGCCGCTGCCTGGCGCTGCCTCGGGGGTCACCATCACGTTGCGGAAGATGAGCCAGAACAGCGGCGCGGCGATGATCGACAGCACGTAGATCAGCACCGCGCGGTCGGGCCCGGTGCGCTCGGGCGGCTCGCCATAGCCGGCGAGCCTGCCGCCGTCGAACTGGATCAGCACATAGCCGACCAGCATTCCCGCCGAGACGACGAGGAAGCCCGCCCACCAGCCGAACCAGGCGGCGAACAGCGGACAGAAGAATTGCCCGCCGATCGAGCCGATGTTGATCCCCCAATAGAAGATCGTGAAGCCTGCGTCGCGCCGCCGGTCGCCGGGCGCGTAGAGCGTGCCGACGATCGTCGAGATGTTCGGCTTGAAGAAGCCGTTGCCGATCACGATCAGGCTGAGCGAGATCAGCATCAGCGCGAGATAGAAGGGCGAACGT
>DASSTK010000137.1:0-4847 GCA_035707945.1 Sphingomonas sp. | reverse complement strand
AGTTATGGTCCAGCGTCAACTGGTCGTTGCGCATTCCCCAGCTATGGTCGCGATAGCCTGATCCCTCGACGTCGATGGCGGTTCCGGCAAAATCGCCGCCCTTGAAGACGATTCTGCCCCTGCCGTTGACGCACTGGCCCTGATGGCGAAACTCGTTACGCGCCAGGGCGGTGTTTTCAGAGACGGAATACTGATCCGGGTTGATGTCCGCGCAGGCCTGGAAATCGAACAGGTGCATGCGGGCCGTGAAATCCAGTTCGGCCGAGAGAATATCGTCTTCGTATGTTACCCGGAAGGCTTTCTGCGGCTCCAGGAAGCGGACCCGCAGACCGCCGAAACTCAGATCGCGGGAAAGCTCGTAAGGGGAGGGCATCGCCACTTCCTTGCCGCCGCCGATCCGCTGGCCCTTGTGGAGCACGGTGAAGGAGGCGAAGGCGCGATCGAAGGTCGGCTCGGCGGTGCTATGGGCCAGGCAGCAGATATCCCGCTCGGGATCCATGAAAACCCAGAAATAATTCTCCTTCCAGCGCAGCCATGCGCGGGCGGGAACGGGGTGCGGATAATCCTCGTGCAGCAGCATGCCGGTCCTTTCGAAGGAGTGGCGGTTTGATCCGCTCCGCCTCGCCGGTTCTCGTACGCTAGCTTCCTAATTGCGGTCAAGCGCCGGCGACCCGAGAATCCGGCAAGCCCATCGGGGCAGGCAATAGTCTCTATCCTGATCGTATGTTAGCATTCTATATCGTGAAGCGAATCCTCGACAGGAAGGCGGGAGAAGCGGCTTGAACGACATTGCCACCGATACGCTGTTCCGGCCCATCGAGATCGGCGGACTGCGCCTTCCCAACCGTATCGTCATGGCGCCCATGACGCGCTGTTTCTCGCCGGGAGGCGTGCCGGGGAAGAATGTCGCGGCTTATTATCGCCGTCGCGCCGAGGGCGGGGTCGGGCTGATCGTCACCGAGGGGGCGTGGGTTCCCCACTGGGCCGCTTCCAACGACGACTCGGCTCCGCGTTTTCATGGCGAGGATGCGCTTGCCGGCTGGAAGCACGTGGCGGACGAGGTTCATGCCGCAGGAGGCAGGATCGCGCCGCAACTCTGGCATGTCGGTCTTTCGCGCAAGCCCGACGTTGAAAACCTTTATGTCCGGCGGACGGATTATTCGCGGGCCGTGAGCCCGTCCGGCATTCTCGATATCGGCAACAAGGTGGGCGAGCCGGTCGGGGAGGGCGAGATCGAGGCGATCGTCGCGGCTTATGCCCGGGCCGCGGCGGACGCCGAGCGGTTAGGTTTTGACGGAGTCGAACTGCACGGCGCGCACGGCTACCTCATCGATCAGTTCTTCTGGACCGAAACCAACCGGCGCGAGGATCGCTACGGCGGCGATCAGGTGGCGCGCACCCGCTTCGCGGTGGAGGTGGTGCGCGCCATCCGCGCGCGCGTTTCGCGGGATTTTCCCGTGATCTTTCGCTTCTCGCAATGGAAGCTTCAGGATTATGCTGCCCGGATGCTGGAAACCCCCGCCGTGCTCGAGGCGTTTCTGGCGCCTTTGATCGATGCCGGCGTCGATATCTTCCATTGCTCGCAACGCCGCTTCTGGCTGCCCGAGTTCGAAGGGGAGGGGCCGATGAACCTCGCCGGCTGGACGAAGAAGCTGACTGGCAAGCCGACGATCAGCGTCGGCTCGGTCGGGCTCGACATGGAGATGGTCGAAAGTCTGCTCGTCGGCGGGGAAAGCCGCTTCACCCGGCTCGATGAACTGATCGAGATGATGGAGCGGGGCGATTTCGACATGATCGCGGTCGGGCGCGCGCTGATCGCCAACCCGGATTGGCCGAAGCTGGTGGAATCGCGCCGCTTCGATGCGATCCGGCCTTATTCCCAGGCTCTGCTCGCCGATCTTAGCTGATGGCCGGCGACGCCACGTCGGTTTCCAGTTTCCTCGCGAGCGCGGTCAGGAAATCTCCCGCCGGAGCGCCGTCGATCGCGCGATGGTCGACGGTGAAGGACAGGCCCATGATGGGGCGCACGGCCAGCGTCTCTCCGTCCGTCCCCACCCAGGGGCGCGGTGCGATCTGGCCGAGGCCGATGATGGCCATCTGCGGATAATTCAGGATCGGCGTGAAATGACGGGTCCGCGTAAGGCCCAGGTTGGAAATCGATATGGTGCCGCCGGTCAGTTCCTGAATCGAAAGCTTGTTGATTTTGGCGCGCGCGACGAGATCGGCGCGCCTTTGGGCGATTTCCTCGACGGTCAGCTTGCCTGCATCCAGAATGGCGGGCGCCACCAGCGCGCCCGGCAAGGCGATCGCGCAGCATATATTGAGCTCCGCTATCGTCTCGATCCCCTCTCGCGTTTCGACCGCGTTGAATTGCGGGAAATCGGCCAGCACGTCGGCAAGAGCGCGGACGATCAGATCCTCATATCCGATCTTCACCCCCGCTTTCTTCCACGCCGCGCGCGCGGCCATCAGCGCGCTGGCGTCCATGTCGCAGAAGAAGCTCATCTGCGCCGTCTTATCCAGGCTCTCGCGCGTCTTCTGCGCAATGATCCCCCGAATGCCTTCGAGACGGACGATGCTCATCTTTCTCTCCCGATGCCGGTGAACGGTATGCTTGCGCACTTGATTGCCTCGCCTGATGCCGATAGCGTGCGCGGCATGCAAGCCTTTCTTACGCGGAGCCTCGCGTGATCCCGGAATCCGTGCCCGATATCTATCGTCTCGCTGTCGAGGATCATGTGGCGGTCGTCACCTTCGCCCGGCCGGATCGGATGAACGCCCTGCATGCCGCCGCGCACCCCATCCTTTGCGAGTTGTTCGATCGTCTCGCCGAGGCGGAAGACGTTCGCGTTGTGATCGTGACGGGGGAGGGCAGGGCCTTCTGCGCGGGCTATGATCTCAAGGATAGCCTGGAAACGGATATGCGCGTCTCGGACCGGGGTTTCGCGGGGCTCGGCGGCCGCACCGATTACCCGTTGCCGCTGATTGCCGCCGTGAATGGCGTGGCGTTGGGGGGCGGGTTCGAGACGGCGTTGGCGTGCGATATCATCGTCGCCGCGCAGTCGGCGCGTTTCGCCCTTCCCGAACCCAATGTCGGCTGGGCGGCGCTGGGCGGCGGCGTCCAGCGGTTGCCGCGGACGATCGGCATTAAACGCGCGATGGACATCATTCTTACCGGGCGCATGGTTTCCGCTGACGAGGGCCATACGCTCGGTTTCGTGAGCGAGGTGGCGCCCGACGGGGAGGCTTTGGCGGCGGCGAAGCGGTGGGCCGCGCAGATCGTCGCCTGCGCGCCACTCGCCATCCGGTGCAGCAAGGCGGCCGCCTATGCGGGGCTGGACCTGCCCACGCTCGCCGATGCGCTCGATGTCGCCAACTATCCCTGGGTCGAGCCGATGATGGCGAGCGAGGATTCCGTCGAGGGCCGCACCGCCTTCGCCAAGCGTCGTCCCCCTGTGTGGAAGGGGCGCTGAGGAGAGAAAAATGGCGGATAATCTGGAAATCGTGCGGGCATTCATCGCCTCGTGGGCGTCACGCGATCTCGAAACCATCCTCGCCCAACTCACGGAGGATTGCTTCTATCACAACATGCCCTGGGCCCCCCAGGTCGGCCATGCCGAGATTCGCGCCGCTCTTGAGCCGTTCATCGCCGGCGCAAGCGAGATCGACTGGATCGTCCACAATATCGCGGAGACGATCGAGGGCATCGTGCTTACCGAGCGCACCGATCGCTTCCTGATCCGCGATCAGTGGCTGGAAGTGCCGGTTATGGGCGTATTCGAGCTGCGCGAGGGCAAGATCGCCGCGTGGCGGGACTATTTCGATTCCGCGCTTGTCGCCACGGCGATGGCCGGCGGGTGACGGAACCCTCTTGCGACTCCGATATAGTACGCTTACTGACAGATATAAGGCGGACGAATAGGGAGAGGGCGATGTCGACCACCATCGGAGTCGGGGTGATCGGGGTGACGCCCGGCCGTAGCTGGGCGGCGCTGGCCCATATCCCGGCGTTGAAGGCGTTGCCGGCTTTCGAGGTGCGTGCGCTCAGCACCACGCGCATGGAAAGCGCGCGGGCGGCGGCCGCGGAGTTCGGTGTGCCGCAGGCCTTCGATAACTACGAGGATCTGGTCGACGCGCCCGGCGTCGATCTCGTCGCCGTCACGGTCAAGGTGCCGCACCATCGCGAACTGGTCCTGGCGGCGCTGAACGCCGGCAAGCATGTCTATTGCGAATGGCCGCTCGGCAATGGTCTGGCCGAGGCGGAGGAGATGGCGGCGCTGGCCAAAGCCAAAGGCGTCCACGCCGTTGTCGGCTTGCAGGCGCGCGCCGCGCCGGTGATGGCCTATGTCCGTGATCTCGTCGCCGACGGCTTTGTGGGTAGGGTGTTGTCCACCACCCTGATCGGCTCGGGCATGAACTGGGGCGCGATGATCGATCCGCCCAACGCCTACACCGCGGACAAGGCGAACGGCGCGACGCTGCTCAGCATTCCCTTCGGCCATACCGTCGACGCCGTGTGCCGGGCGCTCGGCGAGTTCAGCGAGGTGGAGGCGATGCTGGCCAATCGCCGTACGAGCTTCACCCTCGTGCCGGATAATGTCGAAAGGCCCATGACCACCGAAGATCAGGTGCTGGTGCAGGGTCGGCTGGGCGACGGCGTGACCGCCTCGATCCATTATCGCGGCGGCGTTTCGCGGGGCACCAATCTGCTCTGGGAGATCAACGGCACAGAGGGCGATCTGCAAGTCACCGCGGCGGCCGGCCACGCCCAGATGTTCCCGCTTTCGCTCTCCGGCGCGCGCGGCGAGGCGCAGATGCTTCAGCCGATGGAGCCGCCGGCGCGCTAT
>DASSTK010000136.1:0-7805 GCA_035707945.1 Sphingomonas sp. | reverse complement strand
GACGACGGGCTCGATCCGATCGGCGGCGGCGAGCGCGGCCAGCGCGTCGAGCGTGGCGGGCGCGCGCAGCTCCGGCTCGCGGCCGCCGTGGATGAGCTGGTGGATCTGCGCGAAGAACTCGATCTCGCGGATGCCGCCGCGCCCGCGCTTCAGATCATAGCCGGGGCCGAAGCTCTGGCCGGCGGCGTGGTGGCCGCGGATGCGGCGCGAGATGCTCCTGATCTCGCCGATCGCCCCGAAATCGAGCGCGCGCCGCCAGACGAAGGGTCGGATCTCGGCGAGGAAGCCCTCACCCAGCGCTATGTCTCCGGCCGCCGCGCGAGCGCGGATGAAGGCGGCGCGCTCCCACGGCAGCGCGCTCGATTCATAATAACCGATCGCGGCGGAGACGGGCAGCGCCAGCGGCGTCGCCTCGGGCGAGGGCCTGAGGCGCAGATCGACGCGAAAGACATAGCCTTCGCCGTCCGTCGTCTGCAGCAGCTCGACGACGCGGCGCGCGATGCGGACGGCGGCCTCCACCGGCTCCTCGCGCGCGCGGCGCGGCAGGGTGTCGGGATTGAACAGAAAGATGGGATCGATATCCGACGAATAATTGAGCTCGCGGCTGCCGTGCTTGCCGAGCGCCAGCGCGACGAAGCCGCGCGACGGCTCGCCCGGCGTTCGCTCGGCGATGGCGGCGGCGATGGCGCGATCGAGGGCGCAATCGGCGAAATCGGAGAGGCGGCGCGTCACCTCCTCGAAGGAGAGCAGGCCGGCGAGATCGCCCGCCGCCAGCGCCAGCGCCAGCCGCCGCCGGGCGATGCGGAGCGCGCGGCCGATATCCTCCTCGCCCTCGGCGAGCGCCGCCAGAGCCAGCGCGCGATCGAGCGAACCCGCCCGCAACGCCTCGACCAGCTCAGGCTCGCGCGCCGCCGTCCGCCGCAGGAAAGGGGCGTGCGCGATCGCGCGATCGAGCGCTTCGTTCAACACTGTTGCAGGATTACCGCGCATTGATCTGGATCATGTTCCGGAGGACATAGCTGCAACCGCCTCCGATTTAGCGCGTTTTATGCGCATGACATCGATCGACTGGACATCCGTAAGCGACGGCGCGGGCTGCTACAACCGCCGCGTGCGCGCGGTCGTCTCGCCCGGCGATCAGCAGGGCCTGCGCGATGCGCTGCGCCAGGCGTTCAGCGGGGCGAAGGCCGAACTGCCCGACGATCTGCGGCGATTGTTGATGCGGATAAGATAGGAATTAACACGTCATTCCGGATGTTAGACTTTCCCGGAAAACCGGCAGGTTTTCTGCTGGAAAGTCTTGCAGTCCGGAATCCACCTCAACTCCTGGCGCTGGCCTCCCGGTGGATTCCGGACAGCTCGATTTTGCAGCGAAATCGAAGATTTCGGCAAAATCGGCTTCCGGAATGACACGTCGGGGAAGGGATGCAGATGTGTCCAGGCCCTCAGCTATCCCGGCTGAGTTCGTCGACCTGATCCATGATCGTCTGCAGCGCGGTGCTGTGCGGGTCGACATGATGCTCGCGGCGTGAAGGCAGATTGCCTTCGCTCAGCAGAGCCTCGAGCGCGACGCGGCCGCGGGCGACGCGGCTCTTGATGGTGCCGACCGCGCAACCGCAGATTTCCGCCGCCTCCTCATAGGCGAAGCCGCCCGCGCCGACCAGGATCAGCGCCTCGCGCTGGGGCTGGGGCAGGTGGAGCAGCGCGCGCTGCATATCGCCCAGCTCGACATGGCGATCCTGGCTGGCGGGCGCGGCGAGCAGCTTGGAGGCGGTGATCTCGTCCCACTCGCCCTTGAAGCGCGCGCGGCGCATCTGGGAGAGGAAGAGGTTGCGCAGGATGATGAAGGTCCAGGCGCGCATATTGGTGCCCGCCTGGAAGCGCTGGCGCGCCGCCCAGGCCTTGAGCAGCGTCTCCTGCACCAGATCGTCGGCGAGATCGCGGTTGCCGGACAGCGAACGCCCGAAGGCGCGCAGATGCGGGATGACCTGCGCGAGCTGCGTCTTGAAATCGGCGTCCGAGAGAGGGGTATGTTCGGGCGGAGCCTCGTCGGGCGAACCGCTATCCGCCTTGCGCGGGCTGTCGTTCGTCATGCCTCCCCCAAAACTCCATTACGCGGACGGCCAAGGCTCGCAATCATTGCCAGATAGGGATGCCCGGCGGCTTCCGCCAGTGCCCTCGCGATGCTTTCCGCCGCGATGTCGACGTCACCGATAGATGAACAGCAGGATGATGAAGATCACCACGATCGCGATGAGCGAGATGGTGAGAACGGGCCGCGCGACATGCTCGCGGGTCGCCCCGCGCGCTTCGTCGGTGGAAAGATGCGGCGCCTTTTCGTCGGCCTGCCTGTCGTCCATCGCGCCCTCCGGTCGTTTCATCGCGAGATCGTTACGACAGGCCAACGTCGCCCGACGCCCGACGGTTCCCTCTCAGGCGGGAACCGTGCTCGAATCGAAGAACAGCGCCTGGGCGATCGCCGCCTTCACGGTGGATCGCTGGAAGGGCTTGGTGATCAGGAAGGTGGGCTCGGGGCGCTCGCCGGTCAGCAGCCGCTCGGGGAAGGCGGTGATGAAGATCACCGGCACTTCGAACTGGGCGAGGATATCCTTCACCGCGTCGATGCCGGAGCTGTCGTCGGCGAGCTGGATGTCGGCAAGCACCAGGCCCGGCCGCTTGGCTATCGCCTGCGCCACCGCCTCGTCCCGCGTCACCGCGACGCCGGTGACGCCGTGGCCGAGATCGCGCACGATCGTCTCGAGGTCCATCGCGATGATCGGCTCGTCCTCAATGATCAGCACCTCGGCGTGGGTCTGCCGCTCGATCTCGGCGAGCGCCTCGCCGACCAGCGCATCGACCTCCCTGGTGTCGGTGTCGATCAGATAGGCGGTGTCTTCGGTGGTGAAGCCCTCCATCGCGGTCAAGAGCAGCGCCTGGCGCGAAAGCGGG
Source organism: Sphingomonas sp. (assembly GCA_035707945.1). Classification (GTDB taxonomy): domain Bacteria; phylum Pseudomonadota; class Alphaproteobacteria; order Sphingomonadales; family Sphingomonadaceae; genus Solisphingomonas. Next base: position 4,856 of record DASSTK010000136.1, on the reverse strand, counting down.
GTGATGCGGGCGAGGCGCGCCTGGGCGATCGCTTCGGGCTGGGCTCCCTCCTGCCCGTCCTCCACGCCGGTTTCGATGTTGGCGGATTGCCAGATCGCCTGGAAAGTCTTGTAGAGGCCGAGCCGCGGATCGACATCGCGCGGGAAATCGTCGGGCGCCGCGACGATCGCCTCCAGCGTCGCACGGACGAAGGCGTCGCCATGCTTCTGGCTGCCCGTCAACGCCCGCGCATAGCGCCGCAGGAAGGGTAGGTGCGGCGCGAGTTCCTGACCAAGCGACATATTTTCCAAAGCTCCCGAGCAAAGATGCGCCCCGAATGGGCCGGGCAAGCGGTTCGCGAGAGATCACCCCCCGGCCCCCGATGCCGACGCCGCGACAAGGCGTAGTCAACAATGCGTGGAACCACTATGCCACTTTTTTGTTTCCACGGCGATGCGAGCTTTTTATCGCCGATCCGCGAGGACGGGGCCGCAGCGTATCGTCCTTGCGCCTGCCGATGGGCGCGGGTCAGGCATCGGCGACAGGGGATGGGGCATTTTGGCGTTGAGCGAAAATCAGAAGAAGCGACGCAACGAGGGGAGCGAACGCATTGGGGAACCGGCCGAAAAGCCCGCCAAACGGGACATCGGCCATGCGTTGCGGTCGGTTTATGCGCGCACGGTGAACGAGGAGATTCCTTCTGAACTCCTCGATCTTCTCGGAAAACTCGACTAGCCGACGGGCCTTGCCGCCCAGCGAATCCGCCGTCATGCCTCCGTCTCCGCCGCCCTCCCGGATCGCCGAGGCGTTCGCGCGCCTTTCGACCAGCACAAAGATGCTGATCCTGATGTCGCTGGCGCTCGCGCCCCTCGGCATCATCGCCTCCATCGCCTCGATCGAGACGGCCGAGGCCAATCGCGATAATCGCGAGGTCGCCGCGCATCTGCTCGCCGGAGACAGCGCGGACCAGCTCAACCTCTATCTCGATCGCGCCGGCGGCACGCTGCGCGCGGTGCGCCATCTCGGCCGCGACGCCTGCCGCCGCGCCGACGACGCGCTCTCCGGCCGCCATGCGAGCCTGGACAATCCGATCCGGGTGGCGGTGTTCGACGACGCGGGCCGGTTGGTCTGCGCCGATCCGGGGCTGACCGCGTCGCTCCCCGTCATTCCGCCCGGCGCGTCCGCGCTCGTCGCGCTCGATCCGGAGGGGCAGGCGGTGCGGGTGATCGCCGGCGGCAGGGACAAGGCGGGCTGGGCGCTCGCCGTGATCCCCGCCCCGGTGCTCGCCTCGGTCGGTCATCCCAAGGCGATCGACGGCAGCTATTCGCTGAGCCTGGTCGCGCCGGGCCAGAAGCCGGTCCAGCTTTCGGCGATGGCGGCCGCACCGATCGGCCGGGACATCCTCACCGATCTGCCGATCGCGGGCGGGCAGATTCATCTGCGCATGGACGTGGTGGCCGCCCCGCTCAGCGCCAACGAGCTGCTGCTCACTTTCCTGCCGATCCTGATGTGGGTCGCGGGCGCGGCGATCGGATGGGTTGTCACCGATCGCCTGCTGGTGCGCCCGCTCGGCGACATGCAGACGGCGATCGAGCGCTATCGCGGCCGCGGCGGACGGTTCATGCTTCCCACGCTCAACACCCCGGCGCAGGAAATCCGCGATCTCGGCGATGCGCTCTCGCGCGCGAACGAGACGATCGCGCAGCATGAAACCGATCTGGAGGACGGCCTTGCCCGCCAGACCAGGCTGACTCGCGAGGTGCACCATCGGGTGAAGAACAATCTCCAGGTGGTCGCCAGCCTGCTCAACATCCATGCGCGCGGGGCCGACACCCCCGCCGCCATGGCCGCCTACGCCACCATTCAGCGGCGGGTGGAGGCGCTCGCCATCGTGCATCGCAGCCACTATGCCGAACTCGAGGTGAACCGGGGCGTGGCGCTGCGCCCGCTGATCGGGGAGATCGCCTCCAACCTGCGCGGATCGATGCCCGAGCATCTCGCGCCGCCGCAGATCACGCTCGATCTCGCGCCTTTCCACGTCACCCAGGATGTCGCGGTGTCGGTGGCCTTCCTCGTCACCGAGGTGATCGAGGCGGCGATGCTGCGCAGGCCCGGCGCGGTGATCGCGATCCGGCTGACCGGCGGCGGCGGGGAGCCGCCGCGCGCGCGGCTCGCCATTGCCTCGCCCGCTCTCACGGGCGCCGTCAGCGCGCCGAGCGAGACCGCCGAACGCTTCGATCGGGTCATCATCGGCCTTTCCCGCCAGCTCCGCGCCACGCTGGAGCGCGATGAGGCGGCGGGGCTGATCGCGGTGGAGATCGCGATCATGCCCCAGAGCGGCGAGGCGGAGGACGAAACGGCGGAGTAGTTGGTGCGAACTCGCGCCGTAAGGAATGAGGCGCTCAGATTTCCTTTGGTTTTCTCGCGTGTTGCTCTCATTCCTCCATTCCGCCCCGGCCCGAAGGATTTTTGCGAGGGCTATGGAACCCGGCCCCGCGTGGCTCGTTCTGCACTTCGGATAGCGACCTTTTGCCCCCCCGCTCTCGCTATCCAGAACAACGAGCCCGGCCGCCTTGTCCTTCCCCCCCGGCAAGTGCGACCGGGCTCTAATTTTTTCGGAATGCCGTCAATGCGTTCCGCGACGAAACGGCGGAACCATTGTTTCGGGGGCGCATTCTTCCTGCCGCGACTGTCCTACAGGGCACGTCAGAAAGGGAGCTTGGTCATGTTGCAGAAGATCATCACCGCCGGGCTGATCGCGGGCGCGCTGCTCACCGCGGCGTGCAATACCATCGAAGGCGCGGGCAAGGACGTATCGTCCGCCGGCAACGCGGTCGCCAACGCGGCCGACAATTCGAAGTGATCACCGCGGGGCGTCGCCGGAAGGCGGCGCCCTTTCGCCTCAGGCGGCCGCCGCTTGCGCCGCCGCTTCGCGCGCCCGCTTGCGTTCGGTGAACCAGATCGCGACCAGCGCGAACTCGTAAAGCAGGCACATCGGTATGGCGAGCAGCATCATGGAGACCGCGTCCGGCGGGCTCAGCACCGCCGCCAGCGCGAAGGAGGCGACATAGGCGTAGCGCCGCCCCTTCTTGAGCTGCTTGCGGCTGACGATCCCGGCGCGCTCCAGCAGCATCAGGAACACCGGCAGCAGGAAGGCGACGCCGAAGCCGAACAGGAATTTGGTGACGAAGCCCAGATAATTGCCGATCGCGGGCAGCGCCTGCGCCTGCACCCCGCCGATATTGCCCTGATAGCTCAGCAGGAAATGCAGCGCGAGCGGCATCGCCACGAAATAGGCGAGCGCCGCGCCGGACAGGAACAGCACAGGCGTCAGGATCAGGAAGGGCCGGAGCGCGCGCCTCTCCTTGGCGTAGAGCCCGGGCGCGACGAAGCGCCAGATCTGGTTGGCCACGATCGGGAAGCTCAGCATCAGCGCCGAGAAGAAGGCGACCTTGAGCTGCGCGAAGAAGGCCTCGAAGATATCGGTGTAAATGAGCTTGCCCTGCCCCGCATGCAGCAGCGGCTGGACGAGGAAGGCGAAGATCGGCTCGGCGAAATAGAGGCAGATCAGGAAGCAGACGCCGAGCGCCAGGAAGCTCCAGATCAGACGTTTGCGAAGCTCGATCAGATGCTCGATCAGCGGGGCGCGCGTATCCTCGAGCTCGTCGACATCCTCGGCCATGCGTCAGGACCGGGGCGGCGCTTCGGCCGGAGCGGCCGGAGCGGGAGAGACCGGGGCGGCAGCGGCGGCGTCGACGGACTCGCCGGGCGCGGGCAGTTCAGGCTTGGGCGGCACGACCGGCTCGGGCGCGGGCGCGCCGGTCAGCAGATCGGCATGTTCGCGCATGATCCGCTCATTCTCCGCCTTCCACTTCTTCTCCATCTCCTCGAGCTCGGCTTCGCGGATCATGTCGTCGATCGCGCTGCGGAAATGGCGCGCCACCGATCGGCCGCGCCCGACCCACTGGCCCAGCACGCGCATCACGCGCGGCAAATCCTTGGGGCCGATCAGCACGATCGCGACCAGCGCCACGATCAGCATTTCCGAGGGCGCGACGTCGAACATCTATGGCGGCCTCAGGCTGTCAACGGCCGGCCGGGCCGATCACTCATGCGGGCGATCGTCCCGCATCGGCTGGAGATCGCGCTCGGCGGAGGGCTCGACCGGGGTCTGCGCCTGGAGGCGCGGGGTCGGCTTGGGCTCGGACGCGCGATCGTCGTCATCGTCGTCGTTCATGCCCTTCTTGAAGCTTTTGATGCCCTTGGCGACATCGCTCATCATCGAAGGAAAACGACCGCCGCCGAACAGCACGATCGCGATGATGCCTAGGATGATCCAGTGAATGGGGGAACCGAAACCCATGACGCTTCTCCGTTTCCCCCTTATCTAGTCATCCTCGCCTTCGCTTTCCACCTCGACGTTCAACATCGCTTCGTCAATGGGGTCGAGCAGGCCGGCGGCGCGCAGATCGTCGATGCCCGGCAGGTCGCGGCGGCTGGAAAGCCCGAAATGGGTGAGGAAGCCCGGCGTAGTGGCGTAGGTAAGCGGGCGGCCGGGCACTTCGCGCCGGCCGGCGGGGCGCACCCAGCCCGCCTCCATCAGCACATCGAGCGTGCCCTTGCTGATCTGCACGCCCCGGATCGCCTCGATCTCGGCGCGGCTGACCGGCTCATGATAGGCGATGATCGCCAGCGTCTCAATGCCCGCGCGGCTGAGCTTGCGCGACTCCTCGCGGGTGCGGCGCAGGATGTGGGCGAGATCGGGCGCGGTTTCGAAATGCCAGCGTCCGCCGCGCTCGACCGGGCGGACGCCGCGATGGGCGTAGCTTTCGACCAGCGCGGCGAGGCCGGCGGCAACGTCCACCCCCTCCCCCGCC
>DASSTK010000135.1:0-3476 GCA_035707945.1 Sphingomonas sp. | reverse complement strand
GGAGACGATGACGAGGCCGAGGCCGACGAGGATGCCCGTCACCGCCACCACGTAGGAGAGGAACAGCCCGTACTGCGCGCGCCGCGAGAAGCCGGGCCGCCGATTGCGCGTCGGCGCCTTCATGCGCGAGTCCTCAGCTCGTGCGGATCAGCCATTCGCCGTTCCACCCCAAAGCCCTTCCGCCCCGTCATCAGGCTCGGGGCGAACAAGCGACAGGTCAAGCCCCGTCCGAAGCGGATCAGGCGTTGAGCAGCACGCCGCGATAGACCGGCTCCTCCAGCGCGCGGCCGGTGCCGAGCGCGACGCAGGTGAGCGGATCGTCGGCGACGCTGACGGGAAGCCCCGTCTCGTCGCGCAGCACCTCGTCGATGCCCTGCAGAAGCGCGCCGCCGCCGGTGAGCACGATGCCCTGATCGACGATATCGGCGGCGAGCTCCGGCGCGGTGTTCTCCAGCGAGATGCGCACGCCCTCGACGATCGTGCCGACCGGCTCGGACAGCGCATCGGCGATCTGGCCCTGGTTGATCGTGATTTCCTTGGGCACGCCGTTCACCAGATCGCGGCCCTTGATGTGGATCGTCTCGCCGATGCCGTCCGCCGGCATCTTGGCGCAGCCCACTTCCTTCTTGATCCGCTCGGCGGTCGATTCGCCGATCAGCAGGTTGTGGTTGCGCCGCACATAGGAGGCGATCGCCTCGTCCATCTTGTCGCCGCCGACGCGCACCGAAGTGGTGTAGGCGAGGCCGCGCAACGAGAGCACGGCGACCTCGGTGGTGCCGCCGCCGATATCCACCACCATCGATCCGATCGGCTCGGTGACGGGCATGTCCGCGCCGATCGCCGCGGCCATCGGCTCCTCGATCAGGAAGACCTGGCTCGCGCCGGCGTTGGAGGCCGCGTCACGGATGGCGCGGCGCTCGACCGAGGTGGAGCCCGAAGGCACGCAGATCACGATCTCCGGAAAGCGCCACGGGCGCTGCTTGCCGCCATGCACCTTGTGGATGAAGTGCTTGATCATCTGCTCGGCGACATCGATGTCCGCGATCACGCCGTCCCGCAGAGGGCGGATCGCCTCGATCGAGCCGGGCGTCTTGCCCATCATCAGCTTGGCGTCCTCGCCCACGGCGCGGACCTTCTTGACGCCCTGGATCGTCTCGATCGCGACGACCGACGGCTCGTTCAGCACGATGCCGCGGCCGCGCATATAGACCAGCGTGTTGGCGGTGCCGAGATCGATCGCCATGTCGCTCGACATGAATTTGAAAAAGCGCGTGAAAGCCATTGTGATAGATGCCCGCTCTCGTCCTTCGCGCGAAAGGCCGCCCCATCGCCCCCGCGCCCCAACCCCGAAAGCCGCGACCGGACTCCCCATCGCGATGAGAAGCCTGGAATGTCCGGGTCGCGGGATGCCGCCGCTTGGGCTAGGAGTTGCCCCATGTCAATACGCCGGCTCCCCGAGCATCTCGTCAACCGAATCGCCGCCGGCGAAGTGGTCGAGCGCCCCGCGAGCGCGCTCAAGGAACTGGTCGAGAACGCGATCGACGCGGGCGCGTCGCGGATTTCCGTCATGCTGGCCGACGGCGGCCTCGCCGGAATCGAGGTGGCGGACGACGGATGCGGCATGAGCCCGCCCGAAATGGCGCTCGCGCTCGAACGCCACGCCACCTCCAAGCTGCCCGACGATCATATCGAAGCCGTCGAAACGCTCGGTTTTCGCGGTGAAGCGCTGCCGTCCATCGCCAGCGTCGCGCGGCTGACGCTGGAAAGCCGGGTGCGGGGCGCGGACGGCTGGCGACGAATCGTCGACAACGGCGCGCCGGCGGAGGAAGGGCCGGCGGCGCTGCCGCCCGGAACCCGGGTGAAGGTGGAGGCGCTGTTCGATCGCGTGCCCGCGCGGCGCAAGTTCCTGCGCTCGGCCCGCTCCGAATACGCCGCCTGCCTCGACGTGGTGAAGCGCCTGGCGATGGCGCGGCCCGAGATCGGCTTCACGCTGGAGCATGACGGGCGGCGCATCCTCTCCGTGCCCCCCGGCGACACGCGGCCCGAGCGGGTGGCGGCTCTCACCGACCGCAACCTGCGCGACAACAGCGTGGTGGTCGATCATGTGCGCGGCGAGGTGCGGCTGGAAGGCGTGGCGGGCCTGCCCACCTTCAACCGCGGCGTCGCCGATCATCAATATCTGTTCGTCAACGGCCGCCCGGTGCGCGACCGGCTGCTGGTGGGGGCGGTGCGCGCGGCCTATCAGGAGATGCTGGCGCGCGACCGGCATCCGGTGGTGGCGCTGTTCGTGACGATTCCCGGCGACGAGGTGGACGTCAACGTCCACCCCGCCAAGACGGAGGTGCGCTTCCGCGAGCCGGCGCTGGTGCGCGGCCTGATCGTCGGCGGCCTGCGCGCCGCGCTCGACGCGGCGGGGCACCGGAGCGTGCAGCGGCCCTCGGCGGCGGCATTAGGGGCCTGGCAAAGCCCCTCCCCTTCAGAGGAGGTGTTGGGGTGGGGCCTCAAAACTGGTCGCGGCGCTTATGTTGAGGCCCCGCCGCCAACCCCCTCCCCTGAAGGGGCGGGGGCTTTATGGGATAGCCGCACGACCTACGCCTTACCGTCAGGTCGCGCCGAGGTGGCCGAGGCCCCTCCCCCCGCCGCCGCCGCGCATCCGCTGGGCGTGGCGCGGGGCCAAGTGGCCGCCACCTATATCGTCGCGGAGGCCGAGGACGGGCTGGTGCTGGTCGATCAGCACGCCGCGCACGAGCGGCTGGTGCTGGAGCGGATGCGCCGCGCCATGACGGACGGCGGCGTCGCCGCGCAGGCGCTGCTGCTGCCCGAGGTGGTCGAGCTCGACGAACCCGCCTGCGACCGGCTGGAGGCGCGCGCCGACGAGCTCGCCGCGCTCGGCCTGGAGCTGGACCGCTTCGGCCCGCGCGCCATGCTGGTCCGCGCCGTCCCCGCGCTCCTGGGCCGCACCGACGCGCGCGGGCTCGTCACCGATCTCGCCGACGAGCTCGCCGCCTACGATGAGGCGCTGAGCCTGCGCGAGAAGCTCGACGCGGTGGCGGGCACGATGGCCTGCCACGGCTCGGTCCGCGCCGGCCGCGTGCTGTCCGTCGCCGAGTTGAACGCGCTGCTGCGCGAGATGGAAATCACCCCCCACTCCGGCCAATGCAACCACGGCCGCCCGACATGGGTGAAGCTGGCGAGCGCGGATATCGAGAAGCTGTTCGGGCGGAAATAGGCGCGAAGCTGTTGGAAATGCGGGCGCACGTTTCCCGCTGGTGGGTAAGAGGAGGATAGCGGCCGGCGCGTTCTCTTGCCGCGCACCCGGGTTGCGGCCCGAACTGGGGGCCGCTGGACGCTCTTCGGGAGCGCCCGGTTTGGCGGGACCGCTTTCGGGTCTACCCACTCAGGCAAGGGGCGTTTGCCGGCGGTCAGGCCGTTGGACATGAAACGCGAAGCTTCGGCTTGAACCGGATGACTCCGCG
>DASSTK010000134.1:0-4081 GCA_035707945.1 Sphingomonas sp. | reverse complement strand
GTTGGGAGTGATTGCACTAGAACCCTACCCTGACGCCGCCGTACACAGCGCGACCCGGCGTGGCGTAGCTGAACACCTCCTCATAATGCTGGTCGAGCGCGTTCTCGATCCGGCCGAACAACTCGACGCCGTGGCCCAGCTTGTATGCCGCGTTCAGCCCCACCAGCGTATAGGCCTTCAGATGCACCGTCACCGGCGTATAGCTCGGATCGGTGTAGGCGAGGTCGGTCTGGCGGCCGTTGTAGCGGACCGTGGCGGTCAGCGAGAGCGGCTTGTCCTTCGGCGCCCACGTCACCGCCAGGCTGGCGATATTGGGCGGCCGCCGCACCGCCTCCACGCCCGCCGCTCGCGCGTGCGTCCAGGTATAGGCCGCGTCGATCCGCCAGCCGCCGTCCAGCCGCGCCGAGGCGGTGAGCTCCAGCCCGTGCTGGTGCGATGTGCCGCCCGAATTGACGGTGGTGCCGGTGTAATCGGGCGGCAGATAGATGGTGGTGATTGCGTCGGTCAGCCGGCTCTGGAACCAGGTCGCGTCCAGGCTGATCCGGCCGCCGAGCAGGCGCTGGCCCACGCCCGCCTCCCAGCCTTCGGACTTCTCCGGCTTCAGGTTCGGATTGCCGATATATTGGCCGGTCACATAGCCGTAGAGATCGAAGAAGCCGGGGTTCTTCACCCCCGATCCCGCCGCCGCGTGCAGCCGCGCGCCTTCGCTGAAGATGTAGCTGCCCTGCACGCGCCAGGTGGTGTCGTCCCCGAAATGCTGGTTGATGTCGTGGCGGACGGACGCGCCGAAACCGGCATGGTCCCCCAGCGTCAGCTCATATTCGCCGACAAGACCGAGATTGCTCTGGTGCTTCGTGCCGGCGAAGGCGTAGCCCGAAGGATCGCGGTTGCGGAAGCTCTCCCGCTCCGCATCCAGCGCGAAGGTGAGGCGGTGGCGAAGGGCTTCGTCGCCCAGGGTCAGGCTGCTGACGTAGCTGCCCTTGATCCGCCCGCCATGATCGCCCGAGGTCCGCACGTCATACTCATAGCCCGAACGCAGCGTATCGGCGATCTGGGCGGTCAGCGCGTTGGTCCAGCGGCCGCCGAGCGAGCTAAGCTCGGCGCGGATCAGGCCGTAGGCGGCGCGGTTGCGGAAATGATCGCCCGGCGTGTCGACGACATGGCCGAACAGCGGGCTCGTGGGGTCGCCTTCCTGCGTGTTGGTGTCCGCGTCGGTGACGGCGTAGCGGCCGACGGCGGTGAGGGTGAAATTGTCGGTCGGCCGCCAGTTGAGCTTGGTCGAGGCCTGCCCGATGTTCGCGCCCACGTCGCGATGGCCCCCTTCGGCGGTGGGGAAGCCATGCGTGTGATAGCCGCTGGCCGAAACCGCATAGTCGAAATCGCCCGCGACGCCGCCGATCCGCGCCGATCCGTCGACGGCGCCGAACGAGCCGCCCTCGATCTGCGCGGAGGCGCCCGGCCGGTCGCGCCCGCTGGCGGTGATGACCTGGATCACGCCGCCGATCGCGTCCGATCCGTAGAGCGAGCTTTGCTGTCCGCGCAGCACCTCGATGCGCGCGCCGGGATCGGCGAGCAGCCCGCCGAAATCATATTCGCCCTGATAGGGATCGGAAACCTCGATGCCGTCGATCAGCACCAGCGTCTGATTGCCCTCGGCGCCGCGCATCCGCACCTGCGTCAGATCGCCGAGACCCCCGGCGCGGCTGACGGCGACGCCCGGCACGTCGCGCAAGATGTCCGAGATGATACGGGTCTGTCGCGCCTCGATATCCTCCGGGTTGAGTATGGTTACGGAAGCGCCGGTGAGGTCCGCCTCCTCCGCCTCGCCCGATCGGGTGGCGGTGACGGTGATGTCGCCCGGCGCATCGGCGGCATGGGCGAGGGCGGGGAATGCGAGCAGCGTGGCGGAGAGCAGATAACGAGTGTTCATGGTCGGGATCATCCCCGGGGCGTCGCCGGAACGACGAAGGCCCGGGCCTGCCGTTATCGAACGGCTCGGGCGTCCCGTGGACGGACGCCCCCTGGCGCCCACCGGCTCGCCCGATGCGGCCCCGGCCGCACTTCGCCGCTCAGACGGAGACGTCCCGCGCCGTGGCCACACCCTGAGCCAAGGCAAGAGCGACGCGTGCCGGCCGGTCTCCTGGCTCACGGGTCATCGCTAGGCCCGCGCCTTCCCGGGATCGCTCCCAGTGGCTGCCTTCCGTCGCCGGAAGGCGTGCAGGCTTCGCTCGCCGCTTACAGTTGCAGGGGCAGCCGCGGAGTTTCACCGCGTTCCCGTCACCGACGCGCTGCGGGGCGCATAGGGGAAAGATGGCCGGGCGGGAAGAGGGTTAGCGCACCGCCGCCCGCAGCCGCGCCAAATCCTCCGCGCGGGTGTCGATGTCGCGGCGCGGCGCGGCCATGCGGAAATCGCGGAGGATTTCGAGCGAGCGGATCAGAACGGGAAGGGGCGGCCCGCTCGCGGTCAGCCCTTCGCGCTCGGTCGCGCCTTCGGCGGCGGCGGGCTCGACGATGAAGCGCTCGACCAGCATGTCGTGGTGCTGGCGCGCGCTTTCGGCATAGAGATCGGCGAGCTCCAGATAGGCCCGCGCGCTCGCCTGGAACCAGGGGGCATGGGCATGGTCCGGCAGCAGCGCCAGCAGCTCGTCGAGCAGGCTCGTCTGCCGCATCGCCTCGCGCAGCCGCGCCTGATCTCCGGGCAGCATGAACAGCATCTTGTCGACGAGAAGCTGGGCGTAATAGGGATCGCTGCCGCGCGTCAGGCCGAGCAGCAGGTCCGCCTCATTGATGCCCGAAAAATCGCCCGCGTTCGCGCCGCGGAACTCGGTGCGGCCAACCCGGTGCGTCTTGTAATAGGGGCGCACGCTGTAGAAGAAGCGCTCCACGTCCAGCCGATCGAACAGCCGCTGGTTGATGGCGATCACCTCGCGCAGCGCCTGCGCCGCCGCGGCGAACAGCGTATCGGTGACGGGGTTGGTGACGCCGAGCGGCACGATCCGGGCGAGCGCGTCCGCCACCCGCTGAAAGCAGAGGATGGCGCGGGCGTTCTCATCGATGAACAGGAACTCGTCGGGCAAATCGGTGAAGCTCTTGCGGACGCCGTGCAGCGCCTGGTTGTGGGTGGCGAGATGGGCGGTGGCGAAGCGCGGGGCCATGCCGATCGACGCGCCCACGTCGAGCGCCAGCGAGGAGGCTTCGCGGAAGGGCGAACGCTCCTCGCGCGCGGGGTTGGTGAGCTCGTGCCGCCGCAGCGCCGCCATATAGAGGCCGACATTGCCGAGCACCCCGAAGGCGCTCTCGAAACCGTCGCCGGTATTCCCCTCGCGCCACAGCGCGACGATATGGGCGTGGCCGCCGTCGCGGAGTTGCGCCTTGAGATCGTCGCCGACGCCTTCGACGGCGCTGCGATCCTCCTGTTCCCAATACAGCGCCTCCAATGTGCTGTTGAGCTCGACGAACTCGCCCCTGATCCAGTGATCGAACGCCTGCGCGGCCTGGCTCTGCTTCATGGCTTGATGACTTGCACCGCGCCCGCCCGGATGCAACCGTTGGTAACATGAGAGACAAGTTCGCGGTGCCCGAAGGGGCGTATCTGCTCAGCCATTCCGTCGGTTGCCTGCCCGCCGATTCGGAAGGGGTGATGGCCGAGCGCTATTATCGCCCCTGGGCGGAAGCGGGCGGGGACGCCTGGCCGCGCTGGCTGGAGGAGATCGCCCGCTTCCGCGCCGCCGTGGCGCGGCTGCTGGGAGGTCGGCCGGATCAGGTCTGTCCGCAAGCGAATGTCTCGGGCGCGGTGGCGAAGATTCTCCATGCCCTGCCCGAGCGGCCCGGCCGCAAGGCATTGCTGCTGTGCGAGGAGGACTTCCCCTCATTGGGCTTCGTGCTGGGGCAGGCGAAGGGTTATGAGCTGCGCTTCCTGCCGCGCGGAGAAGCGGCGCAGGATGCGGCGGCGTGGGAGCGCGCGCTGGGCGAGGATGTGCAGCTCGCGCTCGTCACCCACGCCTTCTCGAACCGCAGCGCGCTGCTGCCGGTGGGGGAGATCACCCGGCTTGCGCGCCGGGTGGGCGTGTTCACCATCGTC
>DASSTK010000133.1:0-2220 GCA_035707945.1 Sphingomonas sp. | reverse complement strand
GGCACGGATCACGCCTTCCGGCCATGATCGGTATGGTTTTGGTGACCCACGGCCGGCTGGCCGAGGAGCTGCGTTCGGCGATGGAGCATGTCGTCGGCACGCAGCGGAACGTGGACACCGTATGCATCGGCCCGGAAGACGACATGGACGACCGCCGGGCCGAGATCGAGGCCTGCATTTCCCGGTGCGACACCGGAGACGGGGTGGTGCTGCTGACCGACATGTTCGGCGGCACACCGTCCAACCTGGCGATTTCCATGATGGAGCGGAAAGGCGTGGAAGTGATCGCCGGCGTGAATCTGCCGATGCTGGTCAAGCTCGCGAAGGTGCGTTCCAACCAGCCGCTGGCGGACGCGGTCAGCTGCGCGGAACAGGCAGGGCGCAAATACATCGCTGCTGCCTCCCACGTGCTGCATGGCTGCAAGGTGAACGGGACCCGTTGCGGATGACGGCGTCGGAAGGCGACCTTCCTTCCGGCTCAACTGATGCCGCCGCCCTCGGCGCGCCTGTCCTCACCAAGGTGGTGACGATCACCAACAAGCGGGGCCTGCACGCACGGGCCGCGGCCAAATTCGTCACCCTGGCCGAGCGCTTCGGCGCGTCCGTGGACGTGATCCGCGAGGGCCAGGAGGTGTCCGCCCGCTCGATCATGGGCCTGATGATGCTGGGCGCCGGCCGCGGCGCCGAACTCGAGCTGCGCGCCGAAGGCTGGGACGCCAAGGAGGCGCTGGAGGCGCTGGCGGCACTGGTCGAGGCCGGCTTCGATGAACAAGGCTGAGCCGCCCCCGCCCCAGCATCGCCGCCTCGCCCGTCGTCCGGCTGCCAGTGCGCCCCGGCCGGAGCGTCTCTTTCCCGGCATCGCGGTATCCGCCGGCATCGGCATCGGACCGGTGTTCAGCGCCTCGGAGCCCACGCCCGAAATTGCCCGCACCAAAATCCAGGCCAGCGACATCACGGGCGAGATTGCCCGGCTGGAAAGGGCTATTGCCCAGTCGCGCAAGCAGCTTCTGAAACTGCGGGCGCGGCTGGGCATGCTGCCGGAAGACAGTCAGGCGGAGATCGCGCCGCTGATCGACGCCTATAGCCGGATGCTCGGCTCGTCCCGCCTGATCCGCGGCGTCCGGCGGCGGATCGAAGAGACGCTGGTTTCTGCCGAAAGCGCGGTCGTGGAGGAAGCGGGCGCCATTGCCGGCGCTATCATCGGGCAGGCGGAGCCGGGCATGTCGGCGGAAGACCGCGCCGGGCTGCAACGCCGCGGAGACGAGGTCAACGAGATTGCGCGGCGGCTCGTGCGCAACCTGACGCGGGCGCCGTTCAAGAGCTTTGCCGGATTGCCAGATGGCGCGGTGCTGGTGACCGAGTCGCTGCGTCCCTCCGATGCGGCGCTGCTGGATCCCTCCCGCCTGGCCGGCGTCGCGACCGAGGAAGGCGGCGCAGAAGGACATACCGCGGTCATGTTGCGGGCGCTTGGCGTTCCGACGGTGCTGGGGGCGGCCGGGCTGGCGCATGCGATGCGCCCTGGCGATCTGGCGGTGATCGACGGCAGCGGCGGGATCGTGATCCTGAACCCCTCGGCTGAGCGGCTGGCGCAGGCACGGCGCGCCGTCGCCGCCTTCGCGCGGGAGCGTCAGCGCCTGGCGCGGTTGCGCCGCCTGCGTCCCGAAACGGCCGATGGCGAAGAAGTGGAGCTTGCCGCGAACCTCGAGCTTCCGATCGAGCTGCCGCTGATCGCGCAGGCGGGGGCGCACGGCATCGGGCTGCTGCGCACCGAGTTCCTGTTCATGAACCGCGAATCGGTACCGGACGAGGACACGCAATTCGAGTCCTATCGCACGATCATCGATGCGATGAACGGCGACGAGGTGACAATCCGCGTGCTCGACTGGGGCGGCGAGAAGGACATCGAGGCGCTGACCAGCGAAGGGATCGTGCCGGAGATCACCGACACCAATCCGGCGCTCGGCATGCGCGGCATTCGCCTGCTGCTGCGCCAGACCGAATTGTTCGAGACGCAGCTTGCCGCGATCCTGCGCGCCGCCGCGATCGGGCCGGTACGGGTCATGCTGCCGATGGTCACCACTGTCGGCGAAGTGCGTGCCGCGCGCGACGTCTATGAGCGCGTTGCGCGCCGGCTGCGGCGGCGCGGCGAGCGCATTCCCGAAAAACTGCCGCCGCTTGGCGTCATGATCGAAACGCCGGGAGCGGCGTTGTCGGCGGATG
>DASSTK010000132.1:0-4166 GCA_035707945.1 Sphingomonas sp. | reverse complement strand
CCACACCTCGCGCTGGGCGCGATCGTCGAACAACGCGATCTCATAGGGGTGGCAGCCGACCACGCCATAGACCCAGCCGGTCGACATGCAGCCCTCGGCGATCCGTTTCTGCACCTCGAAGAACACATTGGGGTGCATCTCATAACCGCCCCAGCGACGCGGCTGGAGAATGCGGAAGAAACCCGCCGCCTTCATCTCGGCGATGCTCTCGTCGGGGACCCGCCGCTCCGCCGCCGCCTTCGCCGCACGCGCCCGCAACACCGGAACCATCGCCCCAGCCCGCTCGATCAGCGTTCCCGGGCTGGGCGTCTCGTCCTGTGCCCTGAGCGGAATCGTGGCAGCCATCGCAGCCCTCTTGGTTAGCCGGCATGTTCGCCGGCAAATCTCGATCTTCGTAATTTCTATTGCTTTAAGATACGCAAATCGTCAACACATTAGCCGTCCAACTCACAATAACGATGGGTCACAGATGATTTTCCATTTTTTCCGGCCACGGCGGCAAGGGGAATTGAAGCCGCGCGGAGATCGGGGGATGGTCGCATGACCGGTGATGAAGCCAGTGGCGCCCGCCCGAGAGCCGCCGTCGACTCGCCACGGGCCACAGGGCAGGGAATCCCCTGCCGGCGACGGGAGAACATCTGATGCAATTCGCCTTCACCGACGAACAGGCGATGATCGCCGATACCGCGCGCACCTTCTTCGCCGAAAACGCGACCAGCGAACGCACCCGGCGTGCGATGGAGGGCGACGGGATCGACCGTGATCTGTGGCGCAGCTTCGCCGCCGAACTGGGGCTTGCCGGGATCACCGTGCCCGAGGCGCATGGCGGATCGGGCCTCGGCATGGTCGAATTCGCCACGATCGCCGAGGCCGCGGGGGCCGAGGTCGCGGCGATCCCGCTGCTCGGCCTCGCGATGGCGACGCGCGCGATCGCCGCGGGCGGCAGAGAGGCGCAGCAGGCCGAATGGCTCCCGAAACTCGCATCGGGCGAAATCATTGCTGCGGTGGGTGGCAGCCATTCGCTCACCGCGAGCGACGGCAAACTCTCGGGCGTCATCGATTTCGTCCCCCATGGCGGCGTTTCGGACCTGTTCGTCATCGGCAGCGATGTGGGCGCGTGGCTTATCCGGGCCGACGCGCCGGGGCTTTCGATTCAGCGCCCGGTGACGATGGACCAGACGCGCCCGCTCGCGCGGCTGGCGCTGGCCGACACCCCCGCCGAGGCGCTTCCCGATTGCCGGGCGGCGCTAACGGCGGCGCGCGCGGCGGGCTGGGTCTGCCTCGCTGCCGAGGCGCTGGGCGGGGCGCAGGCGACGCTCGACCGCACGGTCGCCTATTCGAAGGAACGCGTTCAGTTCAGCCGCCCGATCGGCAGCTTCCAGGCGTATAAGCATCGGCTCGCCGACATGATGGTCGAGATCGAGCAGGCGCGCTCGGCGGTCTATTGGGCGGCGTGCGCGGTCGATGAAGGCTCGGCCGAAGCGCCGCTCGCGCTCCATGCCGCAAAGAGCTTCGCCGCCGATACGTATAGCCGCTGTGCGGGCGACATGATCCAGCTCCACGGCGGGATCGGCTTCACCTGGGAACATGACGCGCACTTGTTCTTCAAGCGTGCGCGGTCGATCCGCACGCTACTCGGCGACAGTGACTGGCACCGCG
This sequence comes from Sphingomonas sp., assembly GCA_035707945.1. Lineage (GTDB taxonomy): Bacteria > Pseudomonadota > Alphaproteobacteria > Sphingomonadales > Sphingomonadaceae > Solisphingomonas. The sequence continues at coordinate 2,507 of DASSTK010000132.1, read as the reverse complement.
AGCAGGTGGCGAAAATCATCGGATTGGGAGACGCGGCATGAGGCTTGGATTCTCGGCCGACGACGAGGCGTTCCGCGCCGAGGCGGCGGACTGGCTCGCGGGGCAGATGGCGGGCGAGTTCCGCGACATCAAGGGCGTGCTGGGCCTGACGGTAATGGCCGAACGCCGCAAGGAATGGGAGCAGCAACTCGGCCGCCACCGCTGGAGCTGCATCGGCTGGCCGAGCCAATGGGGCGGGCGCGACGCGACGCTCGAGCAACAGGTCATCTTCGCCGAAGAATATGCCCGTTCGGGCGCGCCGGGGCGGATCGGCCATATGGGGATCGAGCTGGCCGGCCCGACCATCCTCGCCTTCGGCACGGAGGAACAGAAAGCGCGCTTCCTGCCCGGCATCGCCTCGGGCGACGTGCTGTGGTGCCAAGGCTATTCGGAGCCCAATGCCGGCTCCGACCTCGCCTCGGTCCGCACCCGCGCGCGGGTCGATCAGGCGACCGGCGAATGGGTGGTGGATGGCCAGAAGATCTGGACCAGCCTTGCCCAGATTTGCGACTGGATCTTCGTCGTGACGCGCAGCGAGGAAGGATCGAAGGGGCCGAAGGGGCTGACATTCCTGCTCATGCCGCTCGATCAGCCGGGGATCACGATCCGCCCGATCAAACAGATCAACGGCGACGCCGAGTTCAACGAAACCTTCTTCGACGGCGCGCGCACCGCAGCCGAGAACCTCGTCTCCACCCCCGGCAACGGCTGGCAGGTGGCGATGGGCCTGCTGGCGTTCGAGCGCGGCGTCTCCACACTCGGGCAACAGATGGGCTTCCGGCACGAGCTGGACGCGATCATCGCGGCGGCCAAGGCCAACGGCGCGGCGAACAACCCGCTCATCCGCCAGCGTATCGCCAAGGCCGAAATCGGCCTCCGGCTGATGCGCTACGGCGCGCTGCGCGTGCTTAGCAACACCGATCACGCGCGGCCCAACGGCGCGGCGCTGACCTACAAGCTGCAATGGGCGACGTGGCGGCGCGGGCTCGGCGAGCTGGCGATGGACGTGCTGGGGCAGGCCGGCGAGGTGACCGAGGCCGCGGAATACGATTTTCCGATGCTGCCCAGCCTGTTCCTGTCGTCTCGCGCCGACACGATCTACGGCGGCACCAACCAAATCCAGCGCAACATCGTCGCCGAACGCGCGCTCGGCCTGCCGCGCGAACCGAGAGGAAATATATGATTATCGCTTCGGCATCGCATAGTCGCTGTCCTGCGATTCTGCCCCAATGCCCGGCCGCCGCCAGGTTTTCCTCGCAATCTCGCGCTTTCAGCCCTGTCTTGGCAGAGAAATATGGATCTGCAGCACGCTGATGCTGCTTATTTCAGACGAGATCGAAAGATAAAACACATGGTCTGATCGACGTGGTTAAAATATTAAAATAAACGCTTGGTTTGGACAACGCCGTTCTCCTCGCGAGTCAGCTATTTACGTATTCCATTGCTGCTCGATGTCGAGAGCCGGTTGTGCGATGGGCAGTCGACCAGGCGGCATCTGCTCCTGCGAAGGAATGCGCTCAAGGCTATATGCTACGCCCTGTTGCCCCCCTAAAGCATTTTTTCGTTCAGTCTGGGTCATAGCTGCAGGAACTGAAGTAGCTGGCGCATTCTTGCGGCTGGAAGATGTCGATCAGCTTGCCGATGAGGTTCCATAACCCGGACACGGTTCGCTCGGCCGCCTTTCGCAGCATGGCCTTCAGGCGAGCGGCCGCCTTCTCGATCGGGCGAAATCCGCTCTAAACACCGCTATCGCCGCAACCAATTCCCGCTTCTGCTCCGCCGTCCATACACGCCGCCGCTCCGGCCACGAAATTACCGTGATCTGGCTCATCGCACCGTCTCTTGCTCCGGTGCACACACCGGCGCTTACGGTCCATCTCAAAATATCACTCGATTACTGCAAGGCGGTCCTCACCGGAGCGATACGATGTTGCTGACGCCGGGTGCCGGGTGCGGTCAGGTTGACGCGGTCCTGGTACGGGGAGATCGGGGCGTCGATGGAGTGGGTGCGGCGGCGGGAGGGAGGCCGGAACGACGACACTCCCGGAGCAGTGCTCTCGGGAGTGTCGGTTTCGCTGGTTGCGGGGGCAGGATTTGAACCTGCGACCTTCAGGTTATGAGCCTGACGAGCTACCGGGCTGCTCCACCCCGCGGTGAGCTTGTGTGGTTGGCGGGCGCTGGCGCCCCGGAGCGTGAGCTCCGCAAGGCCGAACGGCCGCCCGGACCCGGACGAAGTCCGGGGAGGATAGCCAAGGCCGCGGATGCGGCCGCCGGCGCCTGAGGCCAACAAAAACGTGAATGGGTTCCGTGTGGTTTCTTCTTGCGCCGGCTGCAAAGCCTGGCGGCGTCCTACTCTTCCATCGCTTGAGCGATAGTACCATCGGCGCTGTCCGGTTTCACGGCCGAGTTCGGGATGGGATCGGGTGGGTCACGGACGCTATGGCCACCAAGCTATGGGGCCGGCGCAA
>DASSTK010000131.1:0-6397 GCA_035707945.1 Sphingomonas sp. | reverse complement strand
CCTCGATCGCGCGGATCGGCTCGCCGGTCTTGAGCGGCAGCGCCTCGCGCGCGAGATGCGTCGGCTCGGGCGGCGAGCCCACAATCGCGATCTTGCCGAGATCGTAGCGCGGCCCCGGCGTCACGCTGATCGTGGCGACATACAGCCCCTTCTCGCCCGGAACCGGCGCGACGGTGTAGGAGGCGACCCCGTCATAATAGCCCTCCGACCGCAGGATGCGTTCGGCGAGCTGCACGTCCTCCTCCGCCCGCGCCGTCACCTGCGCGGTGTTGGCCGCCTTCTTGCCGTCCTTCACCAGCGCCGAATGATCGCGGAACTCGTCGGTCAGCCCCACCTTGTCGAGCCCCTCCACCTTCACCGTGTAGCGGATGCGCGTCGTCGCGGTGGTCGGCGCCTTGGCGTTGGCGGTGTTCGGATTGGGATTGAAGGTGGCGAGCGGCTGGAGCGGCTGGGCAAGCTCGCTGTCCGGCGTCAGCGGCGGAAGCGCGGCGGGCTGCTCCGTCGTCGGTTGCGGTGGCGTCGTCGCGGCGGGCGCGAGCGGAGCCGGGCCCGGCTCGGTCGCGGGCGGCGGCTGGAGGCTTTCGAGCGGCGGCAGCGCGGCGTCGAACGAAGGATCGGTGGCGGGATCGACCGCCTGCGTCGGCTCCTTGTCCTGCGCGGGCGGCTGCGCGGCCAGCGGCGCGGCGAGACAGGCGATCGCCAGAACGAGCAGGCTCGGGCCTCGCGTCCGGCCGATCCTTGCTGCGCTCGACGATCCCGCCTGATGCAAAAGCCACCCCCTTCACCCGTTCGAACGGGCGTTGTTCCTTCCCGCAACGTCAGACATTTACATGGGTTCCGCCGGGGGCGGCATGACGCCGCAAGCCGCGGACATCCGATCCGCCGCCCGCGATCTGATCGGGGAGGCGCAAAGCCGGGGCGGCGCGCTGCTGCCCCAGCCCTGTGAAACGGCGCTGGTCAGCGATAATGACCCGCGCTCCTGCGAAGGCAGGAGCCCAGGGCGATAGACCCGTCGCTTGCGGCCCTGGGCTCCTGCCTTCGCAGGAGCACGGAAACCGATTACCCCCGGCTTCGCGCCCGCGCGTATGTGCCCAATATCCGCACCCAGCGCGAATGGAAGGCCAACTCCTCCAGCGCCCTCGCCACCGGCGTCTCCTCCGGCTTGCCTTCAATATCCGCGTAGAACTCGGTCGCCTGGAACGCGCCGCCGCGCTGATAGCTTTCCAGCTTGGTCATATTGACGCCGTTGGTCGCGAAGCCGCCCAGCGCCTTGTAGAGCGCGGCCGGCACATTCTTCACAGCGAACATCAGGGTCGTCATCGCCGGCCCCTCGATCGGCTCGGCGAGCGGCGCGCGGGCGAGGACGACGAATCGGGTGGTGTTGTCCGCCCCGTCCGACACGTCGTCGACCAGCACGGACAGGCCGTAAAGCTCGGCCGCGAGCGCCGGCGCCAGCGCGGCGAGATGCGGCGGCGCGCCCATCTCCACCACTGCCGCCGCCGCCGCGGCGGTGTCTGCGAAGGCGATTGGGCGGACGCCCCTGGCGCGCAGCCAGTGGCGGCACTGGCCGATCGCCTGCGGATGGCTCATCGCCTCCTTCACCTCGCCGATCGCGCCGCTCCCCAGCAGGCAATGGCGAATCGAAAGGAAATGCTCGCCGATGATGGACAGCCCGCTTTCCGGCAGCAGGAAGTGCATGTCCGCCACGCGGCCGTGCAGCGAGTTCTCGATCGGGATCACCGCACGGCCGGCCCGCCGCTCGCGCACCGCGTCGATCGCGTCCTCGAAGCCGAAGCAGGGCAGCGGCAGCCCGTCGGGGCAGGCCTGCCCCACCGCGATGTGCGAATTGGCCCCCGGCGCGCCCTGGAAGGCGACCGCGCGCTCCGGATCGAGCGCGGCGGCGGCCGTCATATCGGCGACGAGGCGGGCGGCGGGGGCGGGATAGGTCTGCATCGGGGCTTTCGGCGCGGGGAGGTCGCCCGCCCGATAGGCGGTTGTGGTGCATCGCCGCAAGCGCGCTTGCGAACGTGCATCGGCGATTCTATGGAAGTCCGGCCTTTCCATGCGCCCGTCCGGGCGCGCATCAAGAAGACCCCATCGGGCAACAGGGAGTTTGGCGGGAGATGGATCAGCGGGACGAGAATCTGCCGGGTTGGGGTGAGGACGGCCGCCGCGTCGCCGAAGGCGTGAGCGATCGCTCGAACACGATCGCCGGCTGGGTGCTGGCCGCGGGCATCACCGCGCTGGCCCTGTCGGTCGTGACCGGCGATTATTTCCGCTCCGAGCGCCCCGAAACGATGGGCTATCATGTCGAAGGCGTGGTGGAGGATGCGGGGACCGCCGCGCCCGTCGAGAAGCCCGTCGCCTTCTATCTCGCCAAGGCCGATCCGGCGAAGGGCGCGTCGGTGTTCAAGCGCTGCCAGGCCTGCCACAGCGATCAGAAGGGCGGCCCCAACCAGATCGGCCCGCAGCTTTGGGACGTGGTCGGCCGTCCGGTCGCCACCGAGCCCGGCTTCTCCTATTCGGACGCTCTCAAGAAGCATAGCGGCCCCTGGACTTTCGCCGAGCTGTTCGAATGGCTGAAGAGCCCGAAGAACTATGCGCCGGGCACCAAGATGACCTTCGCGGGCCTCTCCGATCCGCAGGAGCGCGCGGACGTGATCGCCTATCTCAACAACCAGAGCGATCATCCCGAGCCGCTGCCCGCGCCGCCCAAGGAAGAGCCCGCCGCCAAGGCCGGCACCGACGCCAACGCCAAGCCGGGCAAGAACAGCGTCGGCGAAGGCGCCAAGAATCAGCCGGTGCTGAACGAGGCCCAGGCCGCCAAGAACCCGCAATCCTCCGTCGGCGGCAACGCCGCCCCGGCGGTCACGGGCCAGAACGGCAAGACGACGAAGAAGTAAGCCTCCCTCCCCTCCCGGTCCAAAGGAGGATGACGGCAATCGTGAGCAGTGCTCCTGCGAAGGCAGGAGCCCAGGGTTCCGGGCGTGTCGCCTGCGGCTCTGGGCTCCTGCCTTCGCAGGAGCGCTGCAGCCTATTTATCGCGACGCCCTACTCCGCCGCTTCGCGCCCTTCCTCGTCCATGCCGTAATAGTCCCGCACGATGGCCCAGGCCTCCTCGGCGGTTTCGACGAAGCGGAACAGCTCCAGATCCTGCGGGGCGATCACGCCGTTGTCGGCGAGCGCCCGCCAGTTGACCACCGTGTTCCAGAAGGCGCGACCGAACAGCAGGATCGGCAGCGGCGCGATCTTGCCCGTCTGCACCAGCGTCAGCAGCTCGAAAAACTCGTCGAAGGTGCCGAAGCCGCCCGGAAACGCCGCCACCGCGCGCGCGTGCAGCAGGAAGTGCATCTTGCGCAGCGCGAAATAATGGAAGCGCAGCGAGAGGTGCGGCGTCACATAGGGATTGGGCGCCTGCTCGTGGGGGAGCACGATGTTGAGCCCGATCGACTCCGCGCCGACATCCGCCGCGCCTCGGTTCGCCGCCTCCATGATCGAGGGGCCGCCGCCCGAGCAGACCACGAACTGCCGCTTGCCTTCCTCGTCCGGCCCGACCCGGCTGGCCATCCGCGCCAGCTTGCGCGCTTCCTCATAATAGCGTGAATTGGCGGCGAGATTCCCGGCGATCTTGCGCTGCTCGGGCGTCTTGGCCGCCTCCACCAGCATCGGCGCGCGCTCGGGCGAGGGAATGCGGGCGGAGCCGTAGAAGACGAAGGTGGAGGCGATGTTGGCCTCCTCGAGGATGAGCTGGGTCTTCAGCAGCTCGAGCTGGAAGCGCACCGGCCGCAGATCCTCGCGCAGCAGGAAATCATCGTCCTGGAAGGCGAGGCGATAGGAAGGGTCGAGCGTCTGCGGGCTGGGAGCGGCTTCCTTCGCGACCTGCGCCTCGTGCCGGGCGGGTGAGAAGATGCGCTTGGGAACGCCGGCCTTGTCGCCGTGCGGTGTGCGGTTCCGGTCTGTCATCGCCGGGCTTTAGCGACGCCCCCGCCCGCTTGCCAAGAGGCGGCGCACGCCCATGACGGCGCGACGGGAGGAGGAACGCTCGGGCCCACGGCCGGTTGAGGAGGCGAGGAGAGAGGACGCATGGCCAAACCGCCCCCATCCACACCGCATTCCGATATCGAAGGCGTGAACCGGGACGCCCGCGCCGGCGTGCCCAACCGGGACCCGAAGAAGGGCTCCTCCGAGGAAAAGCACAAGGCGGAGCAGGAATCGAAGGCCCGTCCGCCCCAGAGCGAGGAGAAAGCGGGCGGCGCGGGCTGAGCCTCTATTCGCCGAGCGCGGCGCGCACCATCGCTTCCCAGATGCGGGGATCGCCCGCGGCCGCCATCGCCGGATCGGGCTCGCGCAAGGTCCGCAGCACCGCCTCGGCGTCGTCGACATGATCGCGCCAGCTCGCGTCGACCGCATCGGCCGCCGAAGGATCGTCGCCCCCGGCGTTGCTGCTCAGCCGCTGGCCCGCCAATACGCGGGCGATACGCTCGATCATGCGCGTTTCCGAAACAGCCATGGCGCTCCACTCCTTGTTCGGGCGAACCAAAGCCGAAGCGCCTGAAGGGTTCCGCCCGAGGGTTCTCCCCTTCCGCCGAAATGAATATGCGCCTGCAATTCGCCATTGCGCTACTCTGGAATACCGTATACGAAAACTCCGCATTACCGGAGGAGCCCTATCAATGACCGTTTCGCCTGCCCTGTGGACGGGGGTGTATCCCGCTGTCACCACTCAGTTCGCGCCGGATTTGTCGCTCGATCTCGATGCGACGCAGAAGGTGCAGACGGCGCTGGTGGATGACGGGGTGACGGGGCTCATCCTGCTCGGCACCTGCGGCGAGAACAACTCGCTCGAGCCGGACGAGAAGCGTCGCGTGCTGGCCGGCGCGGTGGAGGCGGTGGGCGGGCGCGTGCCGCTGGTCGCCGGCGTCTCCGAGTTCACCACCGATCGCGCCATCCAGTACGCGAAGGATGCCGAGAAGATCGGCGTCGATGCGCTGATGCTGCTCCCGGCGATGGTCTATGTGCCCAAGCGCGAGGAGTTGCAGGCGCATTTCCGCGCGGTGGCCGAGGCGACATCGCTGCCGATCATGCTCTACAACAACCCGCCCGCCTATCGGGTGGATGTGGATTTCGAGACGCTCGACGCGCTTTCGGGCATCAAGAACATCGTCGCCGTCAAGGAAAGCGCGCCCGATCCGCGCCGCTTCACCGACATCTTCAACCGCTTCGGCGATCGCTACACGGTGATGGCGGGGCTGGACGACGTGGCGCTCGAAGGGCTGATGCTGGGCGCGTCCGGCTGGGTTTCCGGCCTCACCAGCGCCTTCCCGCGCGAATCGGTCCGCCTCGTCACCGCCGCGTACGAGGGCAATTGGGAGGAAGCGCGCGAAATCTATCGCTGGTTCATGCCGCTCCTCCACCTCGACGCCGAGCATGATCTCGTCCAGTCGATCAAGCTCGCCGAGACAATCATGGGCCGCGGCAGCGAATATGTCCGCATGCCGCGCCTGCCGCTCTCCGGCCAGCGCCGCGCCGACGTGATCGCCTGGGTGGAGCAGGCGGCGGCGACGCAGCCGAGCAAGCGCACGGCCAAGGCGGCCTGAAACGGGAGGGGCCATGCGCCACAGTTTCTTCTGCATCGACGGCCACACCGCCGGGAACCCCGTCCGCCTCGTGGCGGGCGGGGCGCCGCTGCTGAAGGGCGGCAGCATGATCGAGCGGCGGCAGGATTTCCTCGCCCGCTTCGACTGGATTCGCACCGGATTGTGCTTCGAGCCGCGCGGGCATGACATGATGTCCGGCGGCTTCCTGTATCCGCCGACCCGCGAGGACGCCGATTGCGGCATCCTGTTCATCGAAACATCGGGCTGCCTGCCGATGTGCGGCCACGGCACCATCGGCATGGTGACGTTCGGGCTGGAGAACGGCCTCATCACCCCGCGCGAGCCGGGCAGGCTCCGCATCGAGGTGCCGGCCGGCCTGATCGACATCGAATATGGCGCGGAAGGCGACCGGGTGCGCTGGGTGCGCATCCGCAACGTGCCTTCCTATTGCGCGGCCGAGGATGTGCGGATCGATGTGCCGGGTCTCGGCCCGCTCAGTGTCGATATCGCCTATGGCGGCAATTATTACGCGATCATCGAACCGCAGGGCGGCTATACCGGGCTCGACGATCTCGGCGCCTCGCGCATCGTGGAACTCAGCCGACAGGTGCGTTCGCTGATGCGGGACGCGATCGAGCCGGTGCATCCGATCGACGATCGTATCCGCGGCGTCACCCATGTCCTCTGGGCCGACAAGCCCAAAGGCGATGGCGCGGACGCGCGCAACGCCGTCTTCTACGGCGAGCGCGCGATCGACCGTTCGCCCTGCGGCACCGGCACCTCCGCGCGCATGGCGCATC
>DASSTK010000130.1:0-4330 GCA_035707945.1 Sphingomonas sp. | reverse complement strand
AGCGCGCCCAGGCCACGCCCGCCCCAGCGCCGACCGCGAGGATCAGCACGGCGGTGAGCAGCAGCGGCCGGTTGGGGCTGGCGGGGATGCGCGAGAAGCTCGGCGGATCGATCACCCGAAGCTGCGCGCCCGCGCCGCTGTTCGCCGCGTCCACGCGCAGCTTCACCTGCTCGCGGTCGGACAGCAGCTTGTCATATTGCGACTTGAGCACGTCATAATCGCGCGAAAGCTGGGCCTGCTGCGCGGCGACCTCCGGCTCGGAGGATTGCTTGGCGGCGAACTCGTTGAGGTTCGACTGGATCTCGGCGCGCCGGGCGGAGAGCGCCGCCACGGTCGCCTGCTTGTCCGCCTGGATCGAACGCAGCGAGACATAGCTGGGATTGGGCTGGCTGTTCGCGCCGGAGACGGGCTCCGATCTGGCCGCGCTGCTCAGCCGCGCGATCTGTTGACGGATCGCCACCACATCGGGATGCTGATCGGTCCAGCCCTTGGCCTGATCCTCGGCGAGCTGGGCCTGCAAGCCCGCGATCCGCTCGCGCGCGCCAGACGGCGCTCCGGCGACCGGCGGGCCGGGAATGGTGGCGGGCGTCGCGGCGATCTGGCCGTTCACCGCCGACAGCGAGCTTTGCGCCGCCGCCAGATTGGTTTCGATATCGGAAAGCTGGGAACGCGCCGTCCCGATACGGTCCTCGATCGAGCCGGTGCCCGGCAGCATGCCCATATATTTCTGCTCGAACTCGACCTGCTTCTGCTGCGCCTGCTGGAGCTGGGCGCCGCGCTCGGCGAGCTGCTTGTCGAGGAACTTGAGCGAACGCACCGCCTCGCTGCGATCGCCGGCGAGATTGCCGGAGACGAACAGATCGAGCAGCCTGGCGACCACCGCCTGCGACAGCTTCGCGTTCTCGGCGTCCGAGAAGCCGCCGCCGGACAAATCGGCGCTGATCAGGAAAAGATTGTCCTGCTGGCTCTTGATCGTGATCGCGGTCTGCAGTCGCGCCACCATCGCCGCCATGTCGCGCGGGCTTTTCGCCTGCTTGTCCAGCTCGGTGCCCTGGATGACCTTCTGGAGATTGTCCGCCGAAAGCAGCGTCTGGCGCACATTCTCGATGCCCTGCTGCTGATCGTTGGTCGTCATTCCCACCGTCTGCGGGATGATCGACTGCGGCTGCACGAACACCCGCGCGCTGCTCTCGTAGGTGTTGGGGATCATCGAGATCACCAGCCAACCCAGCAGCGCGATCGCCCACGCCACCGCCAGCGCCAGCCAACGCCGCCGCCAGACGGCGTGCAGCGCGATCTTCACCTCTTCGAGAATGGCGTCCATCTGGTTCCGATCCCGTTCCGGCCGTTCAGAAGAGGCTTTCCGGAATGATGATGACGTCACCCGGCTCCAGCTTCACGTTCGCGCTCACGTCTCCATGCTTGAGCAGGCGGGCGATATGCAGCGGATATTCCTTCTGTTTACCCGTCGTCTTGTCGTAGCGCACCAGCTTCGCGCGATCGCCTGCCGCATATTGGGACAAGCCGCCGACCGCGATCATCGCGTCCAGCAGGGTCATGTTGGCGCGATAGGGCAGGCTCGCCGGCTTCTCGGTCGCGCCGACGATCCGCACCTGCTGCGAATAGGTGCCGGAGAAATTGTCCACCATCACCGAGACGAGCGGGTCCTTCACATATTTGGAAAGCGCCTGGGTGATGTCGTCGGCGAGTTGCGAGGGCGTCTTGCCCACCGCCGGCATGTCCGCGATCAGCGGCGTGGTGATGCGCCCGTCGGGCCGCACCTGCACCTTCGCGCCCAGCTCGGGATTGCGCCACACGAAGATGGTGAGCTGATCGAGCGGGCCGATGCGATATTCCTCGCCGGGCTTCTCATGCTGGGAGACGAAGGTGGCGGGCGGAAGCTGCCCCCCGCCGGTTGCGACGCCCGACGCGCAGCCCGTCACCGTCATCGCGACGATCGCGACGCCGAGCACCGAACGCGAGGCTCCACAGAAGCGCATCTTTCAATCCCCTTTCACCGGCCGACAAGAGGCGGCGTCGCCATGACGCCGTCGCCCGTCGCGGGTCGATACGGCCGCGACATAGCCCGGCAGAGGTGAAGATTATGTTAGGATTGGCGTGCGTTCAGCCTGAATCAGCATCTCCCGCGCGGGGCCGTGGCCGAGGAAGAAGGCCGGGCTCGCGCTGGCGCCATAGGCCCCTGCGAGGAAAACGGCGATGACGTCGCCTGTCCCGGCATGGGGCAGCATGGCGTCGTCGGCGAGGCGATCGAGCGGCGTGCAGAGGCAGCCGACCACGCTCGCCTCCTCCTCCGCGGCCGCGCCGAAACGGGTGGCGACCGCCACCGGATAGTTGCGCCGCACGACCGTGCCGAAATTGCCGGACGCGGCGAGCTGGTGGTGCAGGCCGCCGTCGGTGACGAGGAAGATGCGGCCGTGGCTCTCCTTCCTGTCCACGATGCGGGTGAGATAGACGCCCGCTTCCGCCGCCAGCCAGCGGCCGAGCTCGATCGCGTAGCGGGAGGCGTCCGGGCCGACTTCGCGCCCCAGCGCCGCGCCGATCGCCTCCACGTCGAGCGGCCTGTCGCCCGCGAAATAGGGCACGCCGAAGCCGCCGCCGAGATTGACCAAAGGCGCTTCCGCCCCGCTCTCCGCCTCTATCCGGCGGGCGAGCGCGACGGTGTTGCGCTGGGTTTCGATGATCGCTTCCGCGTCCAGCGATTGCGATCCGGCGAAGACGTGCAGCCCGCGATAATCCGCCCCCGCCGCGATCAGCCGCCGCACCAGCGGCGCGACCCGCGCCTCGTCGATGCCGAAGGGCTTCGCCCCTCCCCCCATCCGCATCCCCGATCCGCGCAGCTCGAAATCGGGATTGACGCGGACGGCTAGGCGGGGGCGGAGGCCCAGCGCCTCGGCGGCGCTCAGCGCGCGATCAGCCTCGGTTTCGGATTCGAGGTTGAGGGTGACGCCCGCGCGGATCGCCGCCTCGATCTCCCGCGCGCGCTTGCCGGGGCCGGCGAAGCTGATCCGCTCCGCCGCCATGCCCGCCTCGAGCGCCAGCGCCAGCTCGCCTTCGGAGGCGATGTCTAAGCCGTCCACGAGCTGACACAACGTCTTGACGAGCGGCCGGAAGGGATTGGCCTTGATGGCGTAATGCAGGCCGATCCCCTCCGGCATCGCCGCCCGGAAGCGCGCCGCCTGCCGCTCGACGATGGCGCGATCATAGACGAACAGCGGCGTGTCCCCCGCCCGCTCGATCAGCCGGTCGACCGGCTCGCCGCCGATCAGCAGGACGCCGCGCGCGTCGGCGGCGAAGCCTTCGGGAATAGGGCCGAGCGGCTTCATGCGCCATGCTCCCGCCGGATCAGAGGACGATCCAGCTTACCGTTGGGATTGCGCGGGAATTGCTCAACCCAGACGATCTCGCGCGGCTGCTGGAAGGCGGGCAGCTCGGCCTTGAGATGGCGGGTCAGCGCGGCTTGCGGATCGGCGACGCCCGGCGCGGCGCGCGCGATCAGGCGGAGCGCCTGGCCGAGCCGCTCGTCCGCCACGCCCAGCGCCACCGCCTCGGCCACCGCCCCGCTGGCGATCGCCTCCTCCTCGATCTCGGTGGGGCTGATGCGGTTGCCGGAAACCTTGATCATCTCGTCATCGCGCCCGACGAAGCGCAGCAGCCCGTCCGCGCCGCGCACCACCGTGTCGCCGGACCACGCCGCGACGCCGCCATAGCGCGACGCCTGCGGCGCGGGGCGGAATCGTCGGGCGGTCCGCTCCGGATCGCGCCAATAGCCCTGGCCTACCAGCGGCCCGGCATGGACGAGTTCGCCGGGCTCGCCATCCGCCGCGAGGCTACCGTCAGGGCGGACCACCATCACCTCGGCCAAGGGAATGGCGCGCCCGATCGAATCGGGATGCGCGTCGGCCAGAGCCGGATCGAGGCTGGTCGAGCGGAAGGCTTCGGTGAGGCCGTACATCAAATGCAGGCTGGCCCGCGGGAACAGCGCGCGCAAGCGCCGCACCATCGGGACCGGCAGCCGCCCGCCCGTGCTGCTGATCGTCCTGAGCCGGGCGGCGGTTTCCGGCGGCCAATGCGCCTCGGCGAGCTGGATCCACAGCGGCGGCACGCCCGCCAGCGTGGTGACGTCATGCCGCTCGACAGCGCGGATCACATCCACCGGCGTCAGATAATCGAGCGGGACGACGCTTGCCCCCGCCGCACAGCTCGACAGAAGCTGGTTGAGCCCCGCGTCGAAGCTCAGCGGCAGCACCGCCAGCGTGCGATCGGCGGGCGTGAGGCGGAGATAATGCGCCACCGCCACCGCGCCGAGCCA
>DASSTK010000129.1:0-3276 GCA_035707945.1 Sphingomonas sp. | reverse complement strand
GACCAGCAACGCGCTTCGCCCCGCCCGCGCCGCCTCCAGCATGGCGAGCTGGTAGCCGCGCGGCGTCCATCCGCGTGTGGCGAACCAACGGGCGAGAGGAGGGGGCAGATCGGCCATTCGTATGCGAATATCGGCGCTTGGTCCCCCGTTCGCCAGCCCTCGTCAGCGTCGGGCGGGCGGGCTACTATAGCGGCGTTTTTCAGGAGAGCGACGATGGCCAAGGGTCAGGTGAAGAGCAACAAGGAAGCCCGCAAGCCGAAGAAGGAGAAGCCGAAGACGATCGCCGCCAAGCCTTCCACCAAGGGCAAGGTGGTTTCGGAATAGCGCGGTGGCCGAAGGCTTCGTCCGCCACAAGCAGCCCTGGACCTCGGACGAGATCCAGAAGCTCCACCGCCTCGCCGCCAAGGGCATGGCGTTGAAGGCGATCGGCAAGGCGCTGATGCGCAGCGAGGAATCGATCCAGGCCCGCGCCAGGTTGGACGGGATCAAGATCGCCAAGCTACGGTAATTCAATGCGTCGGCGCGATATGGCGCTGTCGGGCACGCGCCCCATATAACCGGCATGGCGCGTCTCGGCTCCTGGATCGAAGCTCGGCCCGAGGGCATCTATCTGCCTGAAGCCGATGCGTGGATCGATCCTTCCGCCCCCGAGCCCCGCGCGCTCATCACCCACGGCCATGCCGATCACGCCCGCGGCGGCCACGGCGCGGTGCTCGCCACGCCCGAGACGCTGGCGATCATGGAAAGCCGCTACGGCCCGCAGAACGGCCAGGCGATCGGCTATGGCGAGGCGATCCGGCTCGACGGCGTGACCGCCCGCTTCGCGCCCGCCGGCCATGTGCTCGGCTCCGCCCAGATCGTGCTGGAGCATGGGGGGGAGCGCGCCGTCGTCTCCGGCGATTACAAACGCCGCGCGGACCCGACCTGCGCCTGCTTCGAGCCGGTCCCTTGCGACATCTTCATAACCGAAGCGACCTTCGGCCTCCCCGTCTTCCGTCATCCCGACACGGCCTCGGAGGTGGATCGGCTGCTGGAGGCGCTGCACGCCAACCCGGATCGCTGCGTGCTGGTGGGGGCCTATGCGCTCGGCAAGGCGCAGCGGTTGATCGCCGAGCTTCGCCTGCGCGGCCATGAAGCGCCGGTCTTCCTGCACGGCGCGCTCGAACGGCTGTGCGCGCTCTACGAGAGCTTCGGCGTGGCCCTGGGCGAACTGCGCTCCGCCACCGGAGCCGGCCGGGAGGAACTGAAGGGCGCGATCGTGCTCTGCCCGCCCTCCGCGCTCAACGACCGCTGGTCGCGGCGGCTGCCCGATCCGATCACGGCGATGGCGTCCGGCTGGATGCGCATCCGCCAGCGCGCCCGCCAGCGCAATGTCGAGCTGCCGCTCACCATATCCGATCATGCCGATTGGGACAAGCTCACCGCCACCGTCGCCGAGCTGGCGCCCTCCGAAGTGTGGGTGACGCACGGGCGCGAGGATGCGCTGGTCCACTGGTGCCTGACCCGCCAGATCAAGGCCTGCGCGCTCGATCTGGTCGGCTATGAGGATGAGGACGACTGACCTTCGACGCGCCGTTCGATCCGTCGATCCGGGATGAGCCAGACCAGCGCGACGCCGACATAGATGAGAATCGCGATCCAGGGCGCGACGAAGGCGAGCGGCATCGCCACGATGTAGGAAGCGAGCGAGCCCAGCCCCTTGCGATCGCGCCCGATCGCGCGGGCGACTTCCGAATCCTGCCCGTTCACCGCGACGATCGCCATCACCAGCAGCCTGTACGCCACCGCCGCCATCCCGAGCACCAGACCATAGGCCGCGACCGGCGCGGGCGCGAGCCCCGCCTCGTCCACCCAGCGGATCACGAAGGGGACGAGGCTCAGCCAGAACAGCAGGAACAGGTTCGCCCACAGCACCCGCCCGTCCACGCGCTCGGTGACGTGGAGCAGATGATGGTGGTTGGCCCAGTAGAGCCCAACATTCACATAGGCCAGCACATAGGCGAGGAACAGCGGCGCGGCCGCCAGCAGTGCGTGCGGATCGGCGCTTTCCGGTACTTTCAGATCGAGCACCATGATGGTGATGATGATCGCCACCACCCCGTCGGTGAACGCTTCGAGACGCGCGGTGCGCATCGTTGTTTTCCCCTTTGAAATCGCCATTCAGGCTAGCCGGGCGCGACGGGCGGGGCCAGCCTCACGCTGAACGGAAGCTGCAGGCGATATTCCGGTGCGGTTCAGCGCATCGGTTTAGAGTGGCGCGCGTTGAAGCCGGCCTGGATCGACGGCTTTGGCGTTGGGAGTGGCGTCGATCCGTCCAAGACGACAGCCGGAAGAAGCCGGCCGCCTGTTCGAAGGAGTGACAGATGATTCGTTCGTTCAAGCTCTTGATCGCCGCCGCCGCCGCAATGGGCATTGCCGGCGCCGCCAATGCGCAGAATATCGATCAGCGCCATGCCAACCAGCAGCATCGGATCGAGCGGGGCGTCGCCAGCGGCCGCCTCACGCCCCGAGAGGCGCGCCGGGACGAGCGCCAGCAGCGTTCGATCCGGCACGAGGAATATGCAATGCGCGCCCGGCACGGCGGCCACCTGACCTGGCGCGACCGCCAGATCCTCCGCCATCGCGAGAACCGCGCCAGCCATCGCATCCATCGCACCAAGCACAACTGGCGTCGCGATTGACGCTCATGGGCGGCCGACTCCCACGGATCGGCCGCCCTATTGCGCCCCTCCGGCCCTTCGCTTGCGGCGGGAAAGGGCGAGAGCGCCGAAGTCTTCCTCTTGTTCGGATTCGCAACCATTCCCCACGGCCGGTCGTTGGTGTCTTTCGGGTGGGGAGATGGGCCATGGCCGCACGGGCCGATGCGATCGCGCCGAGGGGCGCTTGTCAGCCGGACGACAGCTTGCTCGGGCGCTTCCGGGCGGTGCGCGCGTTGTCGCTCGCGCTGGCCGCCGGGCTCTCCGATGCCGACGCCACCGGCCAGTCGATGCCGGACGCGTCGCCCGCCAAATGGCATCTGGCGCATACGAGCTGGTTCTTCGAAACCTTCGTGCTGCGTGAACATGCGCCCGGATACCGGCTGTTCGACGAGCGCTGGCCCTTCCTGTTCAACAGCTATTACGAGGCGGAAGGGGCGCGGCATCCCCGGCCGAAGCGCGGGCTGCTCACCCGGCCCTCGCTGGACGAGGTGCGCGGCTACCGCGGCCATGTCGAGGCGGCGCTGGAGGCGGCGTGGCCGGAACTGGACGAGGCGGCGCGCGCGCTGGTCGCGCTCGG
>DASSTK010000128.1:0-4574 GCA_035707945.1 Sphingomonas sp. | reverse complement strand
TCGAGCTCGCCCTGTTCAGTGACCGCAATTTCCTGTTCGGATGCGTGTTCGGCTTCTTCCTCGGCATCGTCATCTATGCGGTGCTGGCGCTGCTGCCGCCGATGCTGGAGACGCTGATGGGCTATCCGGTGACGCTGACCGGACTCGTCACCGCGCCTCGCGGCGTGGGCACGATGGTTTCGATGATCCTCGTCGGCCAGCTCATCCGGCGGGTGGACGCGCGGTTGCTGATCTTCATCGGTTTCGTGCTGTGCGGCTATTCGATGTACCGGATGGCGGGCTTCTCGCTCGGCATGGACGAGTCGCTCGTCATCAGCTCGGGTTTCATCCAGGGGCTCGGCACCGGGCTGATCTTCGTGCCGCTCACCACCATCTCCTTCGCCACCCTGCCCAGGCGCTTGCGCAACGAGGGCGCGGCGATGTTCACGCTGATCCGCAACATCGGATCGGCGATCGGCATCTCGGTGCTGCAGGCGATGACGGTCCGCAACGCGGCGACAGTCCATTCGCGGCTGGTGGAAGGGATAAGGCCGGACAATCCGGTGCTCCAGCAGCTCGCGCCCGGCTTCGATTTCCATCTGCCCGCCGCCGTCGCGCGGATGAACGCGATGATCACCCGACAGGCGATGATGGTCTCCTATGTCGACGCCTTCTGGTTCCTCTTCATCCTCACCGTCGCGGTGATCCCGCTGCTGCTGTTCATGCGCAACCCGCGCAGGGCGGCGTCGAGCGAGGACGACCTCCATCTCCACATGGATTGATCCGATGCGCCTGATCCCTCTCCTGCTCGCCACGGCGGCGCTGGCCGGCTGCACGGTCGGGCCGAACTTCGAGCGCCCCGCCGCGCCGACCGCGAGCCGCTACCGCGCCCCCGGCGAGCATCGCCCGGCCGCCCCCGCAGAGCCGCAGGCCATGTTCGGCGCGGGCCCGCAGGCGCGCTGGTGGGAGGCGTTCGGATCGCCCGAACTTAACGCGCTGGTCGAACAGGCGATGGCGCATAACCAGAGCCTCGCCGCCAGCAACGCGACGCTCGCCGCTGCGCGCGAGGAGGTGCGGGCGATCGCGGGCAAGCAGCTTCCGCAGATCGACGCCAATGCCCGCATCGAGCAGGAGCAGATCAATCTGGCCGCGTTCGGCTTTTCCGGCCCCAACCCCTTCGGGACGGCCGGCAACCCGGAGTTCCACCTCTATTCGGTCGGCGGCGGCATCAATTACGATCTCGATCTGTTCGGCGGCCTGCGCCGTCAGGTCGAGCAGACCGCCGCACAGGCGGAAGCGCAACAGCGCCAGACCGAGGCCGCGCACCTGACGGTGGCGGGGCAGGTGGTGAATCAGGTGCTCTCGATCGCCGCGATCCGCGCCCAGATCGCCACCGCCAGGGCGCTGCTCGCCGACGATCTGCGCAACGTCGATCTCACCCAGAAGCGCAAGCAGGCCGGCGAGGGCACGCTGGTCGAGGTGTTGAACGCGCAGAGCCAATATACCGCCGATCGCGGCGATCTGCCCCAGCTCGATCAGCAGCTCGACGAGGCGCGGCACCTGCTGGCGACGCTGGTGGGGGTTTCGCCCGCCGATCTCGGCCCGACCAATTTCGATCTCACATCCTTCCGCCTGCCCGCCGACGTGCCGGTGACATTGCCCTCCGCGCTCGTCCACAAGCGGCCGGATATCCTGCAGGCCGAAGCCGATCTCCACGCCGCCACCGCCGCGATCGGGGTGGCGACCGCCAAGCTCTATCCGGACATCACGCTCGGCGCGACGCTGACGCAGGGCGCGCCTTCGGTGAGCGGGCTCGTGAAGAATGCGTTCCGGGGCTACGACATCTTCGCCGGGCTGACGGCCCCGATCTTCCACGGCGGCGCCTTGCGCGCCCAGAAGCGGGCGGCGATCGATCGGGCGCGCGCCTCGGCGGCGACTTATCAGCAAACGGTGCTGAGCTCCTTTCAGCAGGTGGCGGACCTGCTCTCCGCGCTTCAGAGCGACGCGCGTTCGGTTTCCAACCAGAAGGAGTCGGTGGCGGTCGCGCGGCGTTCGCTCGATCTGTCGCGCCGCAGCTTCCAGGTGGGCAATTCGGGCATCCTGCAGGTGCTCGATTCGGAGCGGCTCTACCAGCGCGCCAGCTACGCCCTCGCGCTCGCCCGCACCCGTCAATATCTGAATGTCGCCCGCCTCTACGTCGCCACCGCCGGCGGCTGGACCGAGCCGACGCAGGTGGCCGCTACCACACCCTGACGGCACGCTTGCCAAGTGTGTTAATATCGTAATACAGTCCTGATCGGAGGTGCGCCGTGAGGGGACTGTATCGGACGATCGCGATGGCGGCGGTGCTGGCGGGCATGGGAGCGGCGGAGGCGGCCGCGCCGCCGCCGCTCGATTGCCATATCGGCCTCTATCGTCTGACGGACGGCAGCGATGTCGACATCGGCGCGGGTGACGGCGCGCATCTGCGCTGGCGTCGCAAGGACGGGCTGACGGGCGAGCTGACCCGGCAGGCCGACGGGAGCTGGACCAGCACCTACGGCTGGACCGGGCGGCCCGACGGCAAGCGCATCAGCTTCACGCCCTGCGCGGACGGCGGCATCCGCTTCGGAAACATGGCGGGGCGTCGCGTCGCCTTCGACGTGACCGAAACGCGTTTCCGCAGCGGCGACGCGATGCTCGCCGGGCGGCTGATCCTGCCGAAGGGAAGCGGGCGGGTGCCGATCGTGGTGCTGGTCCACGGCTCCGAGCATGATTCGGCGCGCGACTTCTATGCCCTCCAGCGCCTGTTCCCCTCCGAGGGGATCGGGGCGTTCGTCTATGACAAGCGCGGCACCGGCGCTTCGGGCGGGGATTACACGCAGGATTATCTGGTGCTCGCCGACGATGCGATCGCCGCCAAGCGCGAGGCGCTGCGTCTGGCGGGCAGGCGCGCCGGACGGATCGGCTATCAGGCGGGGAGCCAGGGCGGCTGGGTCGCGCCGCTCGCCGCCCGGATCGAGCCGGTCGACTTCGTGATCGTCGGCTTCGGCCTCGCCGTCTCGCCGCTGGAGGAGGATCGCGAGGCGATCGCCTTCGACATGACGCGCCAGGGCTTCGGCCCGGATGTGATGGCCAAGGCGATGCAGGTGGCCGACGCCTCCGCCGCGATCCTGGAGAGCGATTTTCGGGAAGGTTATGACCGGCTCGCGGAACTCAAGCGCCGCTACGGGAACGAACCCTGGTTCCGCTATGTGCGCGGCGACGTGACCTACGCCCTGCTGAGCAACACGCCCGCGATGCTGCGGGACAAGGGGCCGCAACTGTTCGCCGGGGTTCCGCTGCATTACGATCCCATGCCGGTGCTCGACAATCTCGCCGTGCCCCAGCTCTGGATCCTGGGCGGCGACGATATGGACGCGCCGAGCGGCGAAACCGGCCAGCGCCTCCGCCGGCTTCAGGCGGCGGGCAAGCCGATCACGCTGGCCGTCTTCCCGCGCGCCGGGCACGGCATTTATCTTTCCGAACCCGGCCTGAACGGGGAGCAGATCTCGACCCGCCAGCCCCAGGGCTATTTCGGGATGATGCGCGATTTCATTCTGCGCGGCCGGATCGGCGGACACTATGGCGATAGCGCGATTCATCGCCGCCGCTGAGCAGCCCCGACCCAGTGCTGCTGCGAAAGCAGGAGCCAGGCTTTAAGAGCGGGACTGGGCTCCTGCCTTCGCAGGAGCATGTGCGGGGCTGGCTGGCGCCGAAGCGTCAAGCCAGCCCGTGGCCCTTCGCCAGATAGTCGGCCGAGCGCATCTCCATGAGGCGCGAGGCGGTGCGCTGGAACTCGAAGGCTTCGTCGCCCGCCGGATAGAGCTGATCCGGCTCCGCATCGGCGGCGGCGAGCAGCTTCACGCCATGCTCGTAGAGCGCGTCGATCAGCGTCTTGAAGCGCGCCGCCTCGTTGCGCCGCTCCGGGTTCAGTACCGGGATGCCGACGAGGATGACGGTATGATAGCGTCGCGCGATGGCGAGATAGTCGGCCGCGCCGCGCGCCTCGCCACACAGCCGCCTGAAGGAGAAGACGGCGACGCCCTTCAGGCTCTTGGGCACATGCAGGCTCCGGCCGCCCTGCACCGGAATATCCTCGGCGGGCACATGCGCGCGATCCTCGACCGGAAAGTCGGTGAGGCGGAAAAAGGCGCGGCTGAGCGCGTCGGTCGCGGCCTTGCCGTTGGGCACATACCAGGTGGGAAAGCCGCCGAGCCGCTCGAGCCGGTAATCGGTCGGCCCGTCCAGCGCGATCACGTCCAGCCGCGCCTCGATCAGCGCGATGAAGGGCAGGAACAGCTCGCGGTTGAGGCCGCCGAGATAAAGTTCGCCCGGCGCGCGGTTGGATGTGGCCACCACCGTCACCCCCGCCTCCAGCAGTGCGGTGAACAGGCGGGAGAGGATCATTGCGTCGGCGGCGTTGGTGACGACCAGCTCGTCGAAAGCGAGTAGCCGCGCCTCCTCGGCCAGCGCGGCGGCGACCGGCGCGATCGGATCGCCGACCTCGCGTGAGCGCTCGACCCGCAGCCGCTCATGCACCTCCAGCATGAACTCGTGGAAATGGACGCGACGCT
>DASSTK010000127.1:0-6578 GCA_035707945.1 Sphingomonas sp. | reverse complement strand
GAGCGCTTGCCGCGATTGGCGGCGTGGAAATAGGCCGCGTCGCGGGGAAGGCCCGCGTCGTCGGTGAGGAAGGGCGGCCCCCAATGGCGGGTGTCGTCTCCCTCTACCGGCCGCTCGACCTTGATGATCTCCGCGCCGAGATCGGCCAGCAACTGCCCCGCCCACGGCCCGGCGAGAATGCGCGCCAGTTCGAGAACGCGGATGCCGGCGAGGGGCTTTGTATTCACAACGCGAACCCTTGTGCTCCCGCGAAGGCGGGAGCCCAGGGAGTTAAGCGATGTCCTTTGCGACTCTGGGCTCCCGCTTTTCCGGGAGCACTGGAAAAGATGGCGATCAAAACGCCGCGATCCCCGTGATCGCGCGGCCGAGGATCAGGCCGTGGATGTCGTGCGTGCCCTCATAGGTGTTGACCGTCTCGAGATTGGCGGCGTGGCGCATGACGTGGAACTCGGCGGTGATGCCGTTGCCGCCGTGCATGTCCCGCGCGGTCCGCGCGATGGCGAGCGCCTTGCCGCAATTGTTGCGCTTCATCAGCGAAATGAGATCGGGCTTGAGCACGCCCCCTTCCATCAGCCGGCCGAGCCGCAGGCAACCCTGAAGGCCGAGGCCGATCTCCGTCATCATATCGGCCAGCTTCATCTGGACGAGCTGCTTGGAGGCGAGCGGCACGCCGAACTGCTTGCGATCGAGCGTGTAGCCCCGCGCGGCGTGGAAGCAGGCCTCCGCCGCCCCCATCGCGCCCCAGGCGATGCCGTAGCGCGCGCGATTGAGGCAGCCGAACGGGCCTTTCAGCCCCTGCACCTTGGGAAGCAGCGCGTCCTCGCCCACCTCAACGCCGTCGAGAACGATCTCACCCGTGATCGAGGCGCGAAGCGAGAGCTTGCCTTCGATCCTGGGTGTCGAAAAGCCTTTTGTCCCGCGCTCGACGACGAAGCCCCGGATCGCGCCGCCATGCGCGTTCGATTTGGCCCAGACCACCGCCAGATCGGCGATCGGCGAATTGGTGATCCACATCTTCGCGCCGTCGAGGCGGTAGCCGCCGTCGATCTTCGTCGCGCGCGTGCGCATCCCCGCCGGGTCCGATCCCGCATCGGGTTCGGTCAGGCCGAAGCAGCCGATCCATTCGCCGGTGGCGAGCTTCGGCAGATATTTCCGCCGCTGCTCCTCCGATCCAAAAGCGTAGATCGGGTGCATCACGAGCGATGATTGCACGCTCATCGCCGATCGATAACCCGAATCGACCCGCTCCACCTCGCGCGCGATCAGGCCATAGGCGACATAGCCGAGCCCCGCCCCGCCATATTCGTGCGGGATGGTCGCGCCGAGCAGCCCCAGCGCGCCCATCTCCGTCAGGATCTCGCGATCGAAGCGCTCGTCGAGATAGGCGGAGGTGACGCGGGGCAGCAGCTTGTCCTGCGCGTATCCGTGCGCCGTATCGCGGACGAGGCGCTCCTCGTCGTTGAGCTGATCGGAAAGGTCGAAGGGGTCCGCCCAATCGAGCGGGGAGATGGCGGGTTCAGCCATGATGTCCTCTGATTGTCCGGCCTCGCCAAACCCCAGACGGACGCGTTTGGCAACCCTGACTATTTGGTCGCGATGATGGGTGGTGCGGATTTGATTTGAACGGATCGGGCTCTCATGTCCAGCATCCGCGGATGCGTTCGGAGGGTGAATAGTCGATCTCGCGCTGGAACTCGTTATGGGTGTTCATTTATCGCTCCAAGGAGAGAGGGTCAGGCGGCGGCCTTGACGGCGCGGGACTTCTGCCATTCGGAAAAACTGACGCCGCGGCTGGCCAGCTCTCGCAGCAATGCGGCGGGTTCGAGTGAGAGATCCTCGGTGTCGGATGCGAAGACCTCCAACCGCTTGACGATGTGGTCGAGCCCGACCTCGTCGGCATAGAATAGCGGCCCGCCGAGATGGCGGGGCCAGCCATAACCGTTGATCCAGACAAGATCGACGTCCGAGGCTCGGAGCGCGATGCCTTCCTCAAGGATGCGCGCGCCCTCATTGATCAGCGGGAAGAGCAGTCGCTCGATCATCTCCTCGCGGCTCATCTCGCGCCGCTCGATGCCGAGCTTCTTCGATGTCTCGACGATCAGCGCCTCGGTCTCGGGGTTGGGGTAGGGGGTGCGGTCTCCGGGCTTGTAGAGATAGTAACCGGCGCCGGTCTTCTGGCCCAGCCTTCCGCTCTCGACGATGGCGTCGGCGATCGGGAAGGGCGTGCCGCGCCGCTTGCGGATGGAATAGCCGATGTCGAGGCCGGACATGTCGTTGGTGGTGAGCGGCCCCATCGGAAACCCCAGCGAGGTCAGCGCTTCGTCCACCTGACGGGGTATGGCGCCCCGCTGAAGCAGGCGCTCGGCCTGGGCGGAGCGCTTGGCGACCATGCGGTTTCCGATGAAGCCGTCGCAATTGCCGGACCAGACCGGAACCTTGCCGATCCTCTTGCCGACCGCCATCGCCGTCAGGACGGCTTGCCCGCCGGTCCTGGCGGCTTGCACGACTTCGAGCAGCTTCATCACGTTCGCAGGCGAGAAGAAATGCATGCCGACGAAATCCTCCGGCCTCTCGAGAGCCGAAGCGATCTCGTCCACGTCGAGCGCCGAGGTGTTGGAAGCGAGGATCGTACCGGGGCGGACCCTCTTTTCGAGATCGGAGAAAATCTCCTTCTTCAGGTCCATGCTCTCGAACACCGCCTCGATGACGATGTCGACGTCGGCGACCGTCGCGCGTTCGGTCGAGCCCGATATCAGCGCCAGCCTTCTGTCGGCCTCCTGCTGTGTGATCGAGCCGCGCTTGACCGAGGTGGCGTAGTTGGCGCGCACCCGATCCAGCCCCTTGTCCAGCGCTTCCTGTGTGGCGTCGATCAGGATGAGGGGAATGCCCGCGGCCGCGAAACACATGGCGATGCCGCCGCCCATCGTGCCCGCGCCGATGATCGCGGCTTTCCCGATTTCGCGCGGCCTGGTTTCAGGCGGCAGGCCCGGAACCCGCGCGGCTTCACGCTCGGCGAAGAAAAGGTGGCGGAGAGCGCGGCTCTGGCTGCCGGCCATCAGCTTGCGGTTCTCCTCGGCATCCTTCGCCATGCCCTTATCGAAGGGAAGGGTGAACGCCTCGCGCACGGACTGGACATTGGCGGCGGGCGCGTCCTGCCCTCTCGCGCGGGCGGTGAGCTTCCCGGCGAGTTCGTCGAAGGAGCCGGGATCGGCGCGGGTCGCGGCGATCTTGTCCTCGCGATCGCGGGTCGGGGTGAAGGGCTTGCCGATGACGGAACGCGCGAACTCCACGCCAAGCGCAATCGGATCGCCCGCGCCGATCGCATCCACCGCCCCCAGCGCCAGCGCCTTCTCGGCCGGCACGCGTTCGCCTGAGAGGCAGAGCTTCAGCGTTTCCTCCGCGCCGATCACACGCGGCAGGCGCTTGGTGCCGCCGCCGCCCGCGAACAGACCCAGCTTGATCTCGGGCAGACCGACCGCCGCGCCCTTCACCATCACGCGATAGGCGCAGCCCAGCGCCACTTCGAAGCCGCCGCCCAATGCCGTGCCGTGAATCGCCGCGACGGTCGGCTTGCGGCTGCGTTCGATGACGTCGATCGTCTCCTGCAGCGTCGGTGACTGACGGGGGCGGCCGAACTCGGTGATGTCCGCGCCGGCGAAGAAGGTCTTGCCCGCGCAGGCGATCACGATCGCTTGCACGTCGTCATCCGTTTCCAGGTGCCGGAAGGCTTCGACCAGCCCGGCGCGCACCGCGTGGCCCAGCGCGTTCACCGGCGGGTTGTCGGATATGACGATCGCCACTTCGCCTTCGCGGCGGATCGAAATCATCTCGTTGATCTGTTCCATGCCTTCCCTCTCGCGCGCTTGCGATCCGCGCGCATCGCAGGGCTTCTCGTTCGGTTTGGGGCTCCTGCCTGTCAAGAAAGCAGGAGAGCCATCGCCTATCCGTATTGTTGGGGCGGGAGGCCGCCGGACGTTCCGATAGGCCGCCAAACTGGGCTAGAGGGACCATCCGGGCAGAAAGCGCATGAGCGATATCGGGGAAGCCGGACGGCTCGACGGCGCGTTTTCCGAGAATGCTTTTCACGGCCCCCGCACCACCTCGCCGCCCTTCATCACCATCCGCACCTGCCTGACCGCCGCGACATCGCGCGTCGGATCGCCCGCCACCGCGACGAGATCGGCGAGCAGGCCGGGCTTCACCGCGCCCACCTTGTCGTCGATGTGGAAGATATGGGCGTTGCGGGAGGTGGCGGAGATCATCACCTGCGCGGCGGGCATTCCTGCTGCCTGCATCAGTTCCATCTCACGCCAGTTCTGCCCGTGCGGGAAGACGCCGACGTCGCCGCCCATGCAGATGGGCACGCCTGCGGCCAGGGCTAGGCGGAAGGCGTGGCGGCTTTCCTCGACGGCTTTGGGGGCGGGCTCCTCGCCGTTCCAGCCGCGATAGCGCGCGATCGCGTCGGAGGCGGCCAGCGTGGGGCAGTAGCCGATGCCCTTGTCATGCATCGCCTTGAAGATCTCGGGCGTGCCGCCATAGCCGTGCTCGATCGTGTCCACCCCGGCCGCGATGGCGCGGCGCATCCCCTCGACGGTCACGGTATGGACGGCGGCGATGCGTCCGGCCTCATGCGCCACCATCGCGCCGGCGGCGAGCTCGGCTTCGGTGAGGGTGGGCCGGCTCGGCTCGCCGGGCTGGTAATGATAGTCGGCGTACATCTTCACCACGTCCGCGCCGCCGGCGATCTGGTCGCGCGCGGCGCGCGTCATGTCCTCGACGCCCGAAACCTCCTGCGCGCCCTGCGGCACCTTGACGCCGGGATTGAAGCCCTTGGGGCCGTAAGCTCCCTCCGCCACGATCGCGCGGGTGGCGACGATCATGCGGGGGCCGGGGATGATGCCCTCATTGATCGCCCGCTTGATGCCGACATCGGCGTAGCCCGCGCCCTCGGTGCCGAGATCGCGCTCGCTGGTGAAGCCCGCCATCAGCGTGTCGCGGACATGATTGACCGCCCGCGCGGTGCGCAGCGCCGGCGGCTCGTGCAGCACCTGATCGTCCCAGCTCGTCTCGTTATAGGGATGAAGGAAGATGTGGCTGTGCCCCTCGATCATGCCGGGGATCAGCGTGTCGCCGGGAAGGTCGATCACCTGCGCGTTCGCCGGCGCGGCGAGGTGCGGGCCGACGGCGGCGATCCTGTCGCCCTCCACCAGCACTTCCCAGCCGGGATGGGGCTTGGGGTCCACACCGTCGAAAACCTGCGCGGGGCGCAGCAAAACCGCATGCTGCGCGGCATCGGCCGCGCCCACCGTCACCGGCGCGGCGAGCGCCAGCAGTGCCGCCAGAAGCCTTTTCATGCCCTATGCTCCCCTTGCCGCATCCCCGGCGGCCCGATAGCCCTTGGCGCATGGATAAGCCGCTCCGCCGCCTGCGCAACCCGCTCCTCGCCTTCGTCCTGCTGCTGCCGCTGCCCGTGCAGGCGGCGAGTCCATTGGACATGGCGCGGTGGAAGGCGGAGGCCGCGCGCGTGACCATCACGCGGGACGATTGGGGCATCGCGCATGTCGTCGGCAAAAGCGACGCGGACGCGGTGTTCGGCATGATCTACGCGCAGGCCGAGGATGACTTCAACCGCATCGAGATGAACTATCTGACCGCGCTCGGCCGCACCGCCGAAGCCGAGGGGGAGAAGGCGATCTGGGCCGATCTGCGCCAGCGGCTCTACGCCGATCCGGTTCAGCTCCAGGCCGATTACCGCGCTTCGCCGCCGTGGCTCAGGAAGCTGATGGACGCCTGGGCGGACGGGCTGAACTATTATCTCGCCACCCACCCCGAAACGCACCCCAAGGTGCTGACCCGCTTCGAGCCGTGGATGGCGATGAGCTTCACCGAAGGCAGCATCGGCGGCGATATCGAGCGCATCTCGCTGTCCGAGCTGGCGAGCTTCTATGGCCATCAACAGGTGGCGATGACGGCGGAGGAGACGGGCGCCGCCCCGCGCGAGCCGCAGGGCTCCAACGGCATCGCCATCGCCCCCAAAAACACGGTGGACGGCCATGCGCTGCTGCTCATCAACCCGCACACCAGCTTCTACTTCCGCTCCGAAGGACAGATGACGAGCGGGGAGGGGCTCGACGCCTATGGCGCGACGACGTGGGGGCAGTTCTTCATCTATCAGGGCTTCAACCCGCATATCGGCTGGATGCACACCTCGTCAGGCGTCGATAATGTCGACCAGTTCGCCGAGACGATCGTGAGAAAAGACGGCGAGACCTTCTATCGCTACGGCAAGGAATTGCGGCCGGTGAAGAGCGCGATGGTGACGATCCGCTACCGTAAGCCGGACGGATCGATGGGCGCGCGGACGTTCACGACCTGGCGCACCCACCACGGCCCGATCGTCGCCGAGCGGGGCGGCAAATGGATCGCGGAAGCCCTGATGTGGCGTCCGATCCCCGCCCTCGAGCAGAGCTGGCTCCGCACCAAGGCGACGGATCTCGCCTCCTATCTCAAGGTCGCCGATCTGAAGGCGAACAGCTCCAACGACACCATCTTCGCCGACACGAAGGGCGAGATCGCCT
>DASSTK010000126.1:0-5042 GCA_035707945.1 Sphingomonas sp. | reverse complement strand
GGATTCCAGTCTCCGCTCAGGCGGTAGATCAACGCCTGGCGGGGAAGGGTGGGGATTTCGATGGTCCTGTCGGGCGTGCGTTCGGGCACGGGCATCGCAGCCGGGATGGAGACGCCGAATCCGCCTTCGCCTCCGTTTCCGCGCAGAAACAAGGTGGAGCGCACCGTGGCGAGATGATCGCCGGTCTCGGCGTTGTACAATTCCTTCTCCTGATGGAGGAGAGCGCCGCGCCCTTCGCCTTTGTCCTCGATCCCCGCGACGCGATACTCGCCGCGAATACGGCCGACCGGCGGCAGCGGTTTGTGGATACGAAAATCCTGTTCGGCGTGGAGTATTTTCACCCAATCGATGCCGAATTCCGGCCGCTGCGCCCAGAAACCCGGATGGCAGAGCAAATTGGAGTAGGAGGGCAGGCAACGCAGGTCGCTCTCATAGACGAAAGGCAGTTCGCTTTCGTCAAGCGGATCGGCGCCATAGCCCAGGCCCAGTGCATAGAGGATGGTGTCTCGCTTGTCGTAACCCTGCTCGATCGGGGCGATATCCAGGCTGCGGATTTTCTCGATGTCCATGGCGGCTCCCCTGCGCGTCTCGGCAAAATCAGTCATAAAGCACATCATCTGCTATCGCACCAGTGATCCTTTGATGAATACTAAGCTAGCATACGATATTGACTCCTGCGGCAAGAGGAATAGTCTCGCTCGAAACCCGCGACAGATCAGCGGGTGCTGCGGGAAAGGATCGGCGATGGCGACGAGGCTCAGGGATCGCGTGGAGCCCGATTACCGGAACAGCAGCGCGCCGGCCTACCAGCAGGTGATCGCTGGCGATCCAAGGACCGCCCCGCCGATCTTCACTGAATATTCCGAAACGGACGTGCCGGTGAGCAGCGTGCCGCGAGCGCAATATACCAGCGCCGCCTTCGCCGAGCTCGAAGAAGAGCGGATGTGGTCGAAGATATGGCAGATGGCTTGCCGCGAGGAGCAAGTTCCCGAAGTGGGCGACTGCCTGCTTTACGAAGCCCCCGGAGCTTCGCTGATCATCACCCGCAGCGACGGCGATACGGTCAAGGCCTTCCACAATAGCTGCCTACATCGCGGCATGAAGCTGTGCTCCGCCGATACCAGCGTGGCTAAGCTCACCTGCCCGTTTCACGGCTTTAGCTGGAATCTCGACGGCAGCCTCGCCCACGTCCCCGCGCGTTGGGATTTTCCGCAGGTGAACGAAGGAGACTTCCACCTCAAGGAAGCGAAGGTTGGGCGGTGGGGGGGATTCATCTTCGTCAATCTTGATGAGGATGCGGGGCCGCTGGAGGATTATCTCGGCCATCTTGTGCCGCACTTTGCCGACTGGCCGCGCGATCAGGTCTATCTTTCGACCATCCTGCGCAAGACGTTGGACGCCAATTGGAAGACCTGTATCGAGGCTTTTCTCGAAGCCTTTCATGTGCCTCATATTCACGCGCAGGCGCTGCCGTTCGGCGGCGATTCCAGCACGCAATATGATGTCTGGCCGGACGATCCTCACGTCAGCCGCTTTCTCGAGCCGGTCGGTGTGCCGGGGGATCAATATGCCGGCGTCCTGAGCGAGCAGGAGATTTTCGATTCGGCCTTGCGCGCGGTGACGGGCGCGGCCGAGATCCCCCAGCTTCCCGAAGGCGTGAAGGCGCGGCATTTCATGGCCGAGGGGGCGCGCCAGCAGATGGGGCAGTTGGACGGGCGCGACTATTCGCATCTCTCCGACACCGAAGCGACGGACGCGATGCAATATTCGCTGTTTCCCAACTTCATTCTGTTCCGCTCGCTTCTATACCCGTACGCTTATCGTTTCCTGCCGGTGAAGGGCGATCACACGCGCACCGTGTTCGATTTCATGTTTTTCCGCCCCAGGCCCATCGACAACGCACCGCCGCCGGAGGCGCAGATCATCAGCCTCGACCCGGACAAGAGCTATGCGGATGCCGGTGTGCTGCCCCGCTGGCATGGCGAGATCTACGATCAGGATGTGGTCGGCGTCGCCCAATGTCAGGCTGGCCTGCAGGGCAGCGGCGGCGACGTCATCTATTCGCGCTATCAGGAGGTGCGGTTGCGCCACCTGCATCAGACCCTGGCGCGCTATCTCGATCTCGACGAGGCCGGCCAGCCGAAGGCCTGAGCCCCAGACAATCAGCGGAGAGAACATGTCCAACCTTATGCTGGAATGGCCGGAATCCGGCATTGCCCTCGTCACCGTCGGCGACGGCGGCAAGGCCAATCACACCACCACCTGCGCCACCGTCGCTTTCCTTGCCGACACGCTGGACAAGGCGATCGCGGGAGGCGCCCGGGTAATCGTGCTCGCTTCCTCCGTCGAAGGGCATTGGCTGGAACATGCCTATCTCGATGATATCGTGCAGCTCGTGAACGGAAGGGCGGCGACAGGCGATCCGGCCGGCTGGTTTCGTTCACTCCAAACGCTGAATCGGGGCAAGGCCGTGACGATTGCGGCGATCAACGGCGATACCTCGGGTGGAGGATGCGAGCTCGGCTGGGCGTGCGATCTGCGGGTTGCCGAGGAGCAGGCGCGCTTCAGCCAGCCCGAGGTGATCATAGGTGCGGGCACCGGCATCGGCGGCACGTCACGACTGATGCGGCTGATCGGCCGTACCGTCACCGCCGAGGTTGTGCTGATGGGGAGGCCGTTGACGGCGCAACGCCTATACGAACTGGGAGGGCTCAATCGCATTGTGCCCAAGGGCAAGGCGGTTGAGGAGGCGCTGAAATTCGCGCGCGAAATTGCTGCTTTGCCGCCGCAATCCGTCGCGGGCATGAAACAGATGTTGGGTGAAGCGGAAGACCTCAACCAGACGCAAGGCATCGAGAATGATCAGAAGATATCTCAGGCATTGTTCGCGAACGCCGACAGCATGGCGAGCATGACTCGCATCCAGGAACGCTTCGACGCGGGCGAGACAATGGATCAGGTTTATTGGGTGCGGGGATGAGCAACGCCTAAGCTGCTTTGACCCGGTTGCAGTGATACGCTAGCGAACCGCTTCAACCGTGCGAGGGCCTCATGACCGATCTGATTCCGTCTTTTTCACTTCCGAGTGCCAACCGGCAGTTGCTTCTTGCGCGCCGCCCTAAAGGCACGCCTCAACAGGCCGATTTCGCTTATGTCGAAACGCCCCTTCCGGTTTGCGGGGAGGGGCGCTTTCTTGTGCGCAATCTCTTTCTCTCGGCGGATCCGGTGCAGCGTGGCTGGGCTGCAAACGAGGCTCTGACGCCTCTCGGTGTGACCATGCGAGCCCTCGCGGTGGGGATCGTGGTGGAAAGCCGCGATCCCTCCGTGAAGCCCGGTGAGATCGTTTACGGCTATTTCGGCTGGCAGGATTATGCGGTAGCCGCTCGCGAGGATCTGCTGTCGCACATCAGAAAACCACGCGCGGCCGTCTCGGCCTATGCCGGCGTGCTGGGAATGCCGGGGGTCACCGCGTGGCTGGCGCTGCTCGACCTTGCGCCGCCAAAGCCGGGTGATCGAGTGTTGGTATCGACGGCGGCCGGCTCGGTCGGCAGCGTGGTCGGCCAGATCGCCCGGCAGCGCGGGGCGATCGTGACGGGCCTGACCGGCAGCGATGAGAAGGTCGGGCGTTGCCTCCAACGCTATGGCTATTCCGCCGCCTTTAATTACAAAAAAATCGATCTCGCTCAGACGCTCGCCCAAGCGGCCCCGGAGGGATTCGATGTATTCTTCGATAACACCGGCGGCTCGATCCTGGATACCGCGATTCGGGCGATGAAGCGCCACGGCCGCATCGTGCAATGCGGCACCGCCGCCACCGCCTCCTGGTCGCCTCCACCGACGGGCTTGCGTAACGAACGCGAGGTGCTGACGCGCGCCTTGATCTGGTCGGGTTTCGTGATTTTCGACCATATCGATCGCTTCGGCGAGGCGGTCGAAGCGCTGACCGACCTCATGCTCGCGGGCCATCTCGCCCATGATGAGGATGTCGAGAACGGGATCGATCGCGCGCCGGATGCTCTCGCCGCCATGATGACAGGCGCCAATAACGGCAAGAAGCTGATCTATATCGGCGACGATTGAGCGGGGGTCATGCCCGCCCAAACGCGGATTTTTCCGCGATCAGGCCGGCTTCCATTCCCCGATCGCGGGGCGGATAGCCTCGATCCGGATATCGTCGCCGAAAATCTTCTCGGTGGAGAAAGGATCGTCGGCCAGCAGTCGGCGGGCCGCAGCCTCGTCCTCCGCCTCGATCAGAAAGGCGCTGCCCTTTGGGCTGCCGTCCTCAAGCATGGCGCCGGCAATCTTCACCGCGCCGGGCAGGCCGGTCCAATAGTCGATGTGGCGCTGGCGATGCTCCAGCCGGCGCTCGATCATGCCCGGACGATCGGCGGCGAGAATAAGGAAGAACAATCGACCCCTCCGAAATATGGCGCTCAGATCATATCTTCGGGCGGGATTTGGCTGCCGAACTCTTCGAGCTTGCCGGATTGTGCGGTTTCGGCGGCGATTTCCTTGAGATTGTGCTTCACCTGGATCAGCGCCTTCTCGACCGTTTGTATCTCGGCGGGGCTGAGACCCTTGAGCACGCGGCGATTGACCTTGGTGGAAACCGCGATCATCAGGCGGATCACCCGGAAGCCCTGCTCGGTGATGAAGACGCGCTTGGCGCGCCGATCGGTCGCGTCGGCCCGGCGCTCGACATGGCCGCTCGCTTCCAATCGGTCGACCAGCCCACCGACCGTCACCTTTCCGACATCCATCAGACGTGCGAGGTCGACCTGCATCATTCCGTCATTGCCGCTGCGGGACAACGCGCTCAGCACGGACCATTGCGAGCGTGTGATCCCGTAGGGCCGCATCACCTGGTCCATGACCGTGCGCCGGATACGGGACACGTCATGGACCAGATAACCGAAGCGAAACTGCTTTGCAGACGGCCGCTTGGCCGCCCGCTCCATCGGGGTTTCCTGCGTGACCTTGGCAGTCCTCGTTTTTTGAGCCGTTCCCATCAAACCAGCGCCGCCGCGTCGCAATGCGGCTTC
>DASSTK010000125.1:0-2639 GCA_035707945.1 Sphingomonas sp. | reverse complement strand
AGCGCCAATGCAAGCCCGCGATCGCTCGCCGGGATGATTGCGGCATGATCGGCGAGCGTCCGCCGCGCGCCGGCCCAGTCGCCCTCGGCGGTCTCAGCCAGCGCGAGATTGAGCGCCGCGCGCGCGTTGTCCGGATCGAGCGCCAGCGTGTCGGCGAACGCCTGATGCGCCGAGGCGAACCGCCCCGCTTGCAAGTAGCTTTGCCCGAGCAGCACGCGATAGCTCGCGTCGCGCGGCTGCAGCGCCACCGCGGCCTCGGCATATTCAACCGCCTTGTCGCCCTTCTTGCTGGCCAGCGCCTTGCCAGCTTTCGCCGCCAGATCGGCGGCCTGCGATTCGGCCTTCTCGGCGTCGCGCGCGCTCGCCGAAGCGACGCGCGCGTCGTGCGTGCAGCCCACCATCGTGCCGCCGAGCAGCAGCGCGGACAGCGTGAAGGACATGGCGAGACGGCGGTTCATCGGATTCATTTCCCCCGGAATTTGCGGCTCTTTGCCGGCAGCGATCGCGCCAGGTCCTCCACTTCGGGAAGGGTGGCGAGGAAGGCGTCGAGCGCCTCGGTGACGAGTTGCTGCGCCGAACGGTCGCACACCGCGGTCGCAAGGCGGAGTCGCAGGTGGCGGTCGGCATCGAGCCGCAGCGTGAAGGCGGACTTCGCCTTGGCCTGTTTGGCGCGTAGTTGGCCGCCGATCCGCCTCAGCGCCGCGCCGGTCATGGCCGGCCTCGACTCGACAACCGGCTCGGGCGCGGGCTGCGGACGCGGCGTCTCGATCTCGGCCTTGAGCGCCTCGCGTTCACGCAGCACCGCCGGTTCGGCGATGGGCATCGGAGGCAGCTCGGCCGCACCCATGTCGTTCCAGCCGAGGTCGTCCATCGCCCCGGCGGGATTGCCGAAGCCGGAAAATCCCTGCGGCCGCATCGCCGGGCGCGCCTGCCCCTTGCGCGCGAGCAGGCCCGACGTCAGCGAGGCCTGCGCTTTGGGCTGTCCTAGTGTCGCCGCCATCTCAGCTCACCACCCGACGGCCGAAGCCGCTCATCGGACGTTGCGGAACATAACCCGGAGTCGCCGCCGGCGCGGCGAACACGGTGCGGCGGAAATTCTTTTCGAGCCGGTCGGAGACATAGCTCCACAACGCCTCGATCTCCTGCGCCGACTTGCCGCGTGGATCGAGCTCCATCACCGTTCGCCCATCGATCATCGAGCCGGCGAAATCGGTGCGGTGGTGGACCGTGATCGGGGCGACGGTGCCGTGCTGCGACAGCGCCACCGCGGCCTCGGAGGTGATCCGCGCCTTGGGCGTCGCGCCGTTGACGACGAAGATCAGCGGCTTGCCCGCGCGGTCGCACAGATCGACCGTGGCGCCGACTGCGCGCAAATCGTGCGGGCTGGGCCGCGTCGGGATGACGATCAGCTCGGCGACGGCGATGACGCTCTGGATCGCCATGGTGATCGCCGGCGGGGTGTCGATCACCGCCAGCCGGAAGCCCTGCTGGCGCAACACCTCGAGATCGGCGGCGAGCCGCGCGACAGTCGTCTGCGCATAAGCGGGATATTCGCTCTCGCGCTCGTTCCACCAGTCCGACAGCGAGCCTTGCGGGTCGATGTCGATCAGGACGACGGGACCCTGCCCCGCAAGCTGCGCCTGTACGGCAAGGTGGCCGGACAAGGTGGTCTTGCCCGATCCGCCCTTCTGTGA
Source organism: Sphingomonas sp. (assembly GCA_035707945.1). Taxonomy (GTDB): domain Bacteria; phylum Pseudomonadota; class Alphaproteobacteria; order Sphingomonadales; family Sphingomonadaceae; genus Solisphingomonas. The sequence goes on along the minus strand of DASSTK010000125.1, from coordinate 945 downwards.
AGCCATCGCGAGAACGCGCATCGTTTCCCCTGAAAAACCGGTTGCTCCGAGGGTGGAGTGACACGCGGAGGTCAAGAACTGGTTAACGCCTCTCTTTGCATTGTCGGCCCGCCGCGGCATGATCGGTCGCGAACGGGAGCGGAGGACGGGTTATGGCGACGGGAATGCAGATCGCGCTGGCGAGCGCTCTGGTGCTCACGGCGGCGGGGGCCGCCTCGGCGCAATCCAATCCGGTCAAGCAGGGCGTGGATGCCTGGGGCAAGGGCGACTACCAGACGGCAATCAAGGATTGGCAAGGCCCCGCCGCTCAGGGCGATGCCGATGCGCAGTTCAACCTCGGCCAGGCCTATCGCCTCGGCAAGGGCGTTCCCGCCGATCCCGCCAAGGCCGAGGACTGGTATCGCAAGGCCGCCGAGCAGGGGCATTTCCAGGCGGAGGACAATTACGGCCGCATGCTGTTCGAAAAGGGCGAGCGCGCCAAGGCGGTTCCGTGGCTCGAAAAATCGGCCGCGCGTGGCGATCCGCGCGGCGAGCTGATCCTCGGCACGATGCTGTTCAACGGCGACGGCGGCCTCGCCAAGGATTGGCCGCGCGCCTATGCGCTGATGGTCCGCGCCTCAAACGCGGGCCTGCCGCAGGCGAGCCAGACGCTCGCCGACATGGACAAATATATCCCCGAGGCGCAGCGCAAGCAGGGCCTCGCCCTCGCGCGCCAGTATCAGGCCGATGCTCAGCGCACGCACCTGCCGCCGCAGATCACCGCCGGTTCGACGATCAAGACCACGCCGGTGCCGCCGTCGCTAGTCGCCGCCACGCCGGGCGCGTCCTATCCGAAGCCGGGCGGCCAGGTGCCGCCGCCGCCCGTCAACGCTGCGCCGCCGCCTGCACGTCCCGCTCCGCATATTGCGAAATCCTCCGGCGGCAGCTGGCGCATTCAGCTCGGCG
>DASSTK010000124.1:0-6618 GCA_035707945.1 Sphingomonas sp. | reverse complement strand
GGCCGATCTTGATGGTGTCGCCCAGCCGCGCCTCGGAAGTAGGCTCGCCGACAAGGATCATGTCGGGCCGGAGCCCGCGCGTATCCAGCCATTCGATGATCGCACGGGTGCCGTGGATCGCCGGGCCTTCCTCGTCGCCTGTGATGAGCAGGCTGAGCGTGCCCCGGTGGTCGGTCACACGGGCGGCGGCGGCGGTGAAGGCGGCGATCGCGCCCTTCATGTCCACCACGCCGCGCCCGTAGAGCAGCGCGCCGCGTTCTTCGGCCGCGAAGGGGTCGCCCGTCCAGCCCTTGCCGGCGGGCACCACGTCGCTGTGGCCGGCGAAGGCGAAATGCGGCGCGCCCGAACCCCGGATCGCGACCAGATTGGGCACCGGCCCGTGCGGCGGCCCGCCCGAGACGAAGCGGTGAACGCTGAAGCCCTGCGCCTCCAGCGCGCGCGCCAGAACCTCCTGCGCGCCCGCATCCTCGGGCGTCACGCTGGGGCAGGCGACGAGCTCGCGCGTGAGCTCCACGGGGTTGATTGCGGCGGCCATCGCGCGGGCCTAGCGTGCCGCCCCGCGCTTTGCCAGCGGAAGGACAAGCATGCCGAAGATCGACCTCGACACCATCGAAGCCACCAACCGAACCGGCTATCCGCCGCCGCTGGACGCGCCGGTGAAGGGCCGCTGGAACCGCCGCCTCGGCCCCGCCGCCGGGCTGACCGATATGGCCGCGAGCCACTGCACGCTGGAGCCGGGCGCATGGTCCAGCCAGCGGCATGTCCATGACAGCGACGACGAACTGCTCATCATGCTGGAGGGCGAGGCGGTGCTGATCGAGGATGAGGGCCGCACCCTGCTGCGCCCCGGCGACATCGCCGCCTTCCCCAAGGCGGGAACCGCGCACCATCTCGTCAACGAGAGCGACCGGCCCTGCGCCTTCATCGCGATTAGCCCGAGCGCTTATGCCGGCGGCGCGCGCTATCCCGACGTGGACCTCCATCTCGATGATGCGACGGGGGGCTTCACCCACAAGGACGGCAGGGTTTATTAGAATATTCCCGTTCGCCCTGAGGAGGGGCTGAGCGCAGTCGAAGCCCCGTCTCGAAGGGCGGTTCGCAACAGGCCCTTCGAGACGCCATTTCGACTTCGCTCAATGGCTCCTCCTCAGGGCGAACGGAAAAGGAGCAGGCTCACCCCTTCTCCGGCAGCGTCTCATAGCGTTCGATCACCCAGTCCTCCGCCTGCGCGCCGGCGATCCAGCCTTGCATGAAGCGGTGGGAGAAGACCGCCTGGAGATAGGGCACGGCGAAGCGCGGCACCGGGATCGAATAGGTGACGAGCCGCGTGCAGACCGGCGCGAACATCATGTCCGCCGCGCCGAAATCGCCGAACAGGAATTCGCCGGTGCCGCCGAAGCGGGCGCGTGCCTGCGCCCAAAGCTCGTAGATGCGCGCGAGATCCGCCTGCACCTCGTCCGAAAGCGGGCGGGGCGGGAAGTGGCGGCGGATGTTCATCGAATGCTCGCGACGGAGCGCCGCGAAGCTCGAATGCATTTCGGCCGCCATCGAGCGCGCCATCGCGCGCGCCGCCTCGTCCTCCGGCCAGTAGCGATCGCGGCCCACCCGATCGGCCAGCCATTCGATGATGGCGAGCGAATCCCATACCACCGTGTCGCCGTCCCACAGGATCGGCACCTTGCCGGAAGAGGGCGCGAACTCGTCGCCCTGGCGGCGCTTGTCCCAATCCTCGTCATAGAGCGGAACGGTGATCTCCTCGAAGAGCAGCCCCGATTGCTTCACCGCCAGCCAGCCGCGGAGCGACCAGGAGGAATAGGCCTTGTTGCCGATGATGAGCTTGAGCATTCCTCGTCCCTGATCGTCATGCCAGCGAAAGCTGGCATCTCCCTGCGTCAAGCGGAACGGCAATGGAAGAGCGGGGCCCCGGCTTTCGCCGAGGCGACGGCAAAAAACGTCAGGCGCTGACCGCCTCCAGCACCGCCGCGCGCAGCTCTGCGATGCCCTCCCCCGTCTCGCTGGAGGTGGGCAGGATGACCGGATGGGCGGCGACATGCTTGCGGGCTTCGGCCGCCGTCACGTCGAGGATGCGGGCGAGTTCGGTGGGCTTCACCTTGTCCGCCTTGGTGAGCACGAGCTGGTAGGAGACGGCCGCCTTGTCCAGCATCTCCATCAGCTCGCGGTCGGCATCCTTCAGGCCGTGGCGGCTGTCCACCAGAACCAGCACGCGGGCGAGCACCGCGCGCCCGCGCAGATAGTCGTTAACTAGGATTTTCCAGCGGCGCACCATATCCTTGGGCGCTTTGGCGAAACCGTAGCCCGGCATATCGACCAGCCGGAAAACGAGCGGCGCGCCGACATCGAACAGGTTCAGTTCCTGCGTGCGCCCGGGCGTGTTGGAGGTGCGCGCCAGCCCCGCGCGGTTGACCAGCGCGTTGATCAGCGTCGACTTGCCGACGTTGGAGCGCCCCGCGAACGCCACCTCCGGCGCGTCCGGACCGGGCAGGAACTTCAGGTCCGGCGCGGATTTGAGGAAGGCGACCGGCCCGGCGAACAACCGCAGCGCCGCCTCGATCCGCGCCTTCGCCTCGTTCGAGTCCTCCGGCCCGGTCACTTCGCCTTGGCCGGCTTTCCCGTCGCCTTCTGCGCGGGCGGAGCGGGGGGCGGCTTGGGCATGGAGCGGTAGAGCAGCTGCATCTGCGCCACCGAGAACAGGTTGGACATGATGTAGTAGAGCTGCAGCCCCGCCGCGAAGGGCGACATGATGAACATCATGAACCACGGCATCAGCGCGAAAATCTGCTTTTGCGTCGGGTCCACCGTCATCTGCGGGTTGAGCTTGAACTGGAGCCACATGGTGACGCCCAGGATGATCGCCAGCACGGAGAGGTGCAGGAATCCGGTCGGCTGCCAGTTGAGATAGCCGAACAGGTTCACCGGCGTCAGCGGATCGGGCGCGGACAGATCCTTGATCCACAGGATGAAGGGCTGGTGGCGCATCTCCAGCGTGATCTGCAGCACCTTGTAGAGCGCGTAGAAGATCGGGATCTGGAGCACGGCCGGCAGACAGCCCGCCAGCGGATTGACCTTTTCCTCCCGGTAGAGCTTCATCATCTCTTCCTGGAGCTTGGCCTTGTCGCCCTTGTGCCGCTCCTGCAGCGCCTTCATGCGCGGCTGCACCAGCCGCATCTGATAGCCGGACTTGTACTGGCGCTGCGCGATCGGGAACATCAGCCCGCGCACCAGCAGGGTCAGCAGGATGATCGCCACGCCGAAATTGCCGACCGCCTTGAACAGCCAGTCGAGCACATAGAAGATCGGCTTCTCGAACCAGATGAACCAGCCCCAGTCGATCGCGCGGTCGATCTTGTCGATGCCGGGATTCTTCGAATATTCGTCGAGCAGCGTCGCGTCCTTGCCCCCCGCGAACAGCCATGAAGAAGATGTCGCCGCCGCGCCGGGGGCGATCGTCCTGGCCGGAGTCTCGAACTGGGCCTGATAGAGCCCGCCGGCCGCGTGGAAGGCGGCGCTCATCGGCACATGCTGATCGGGGGCGACGGCGGCGAGCCAGTATTTGTCGCCGAAGCCCAGCCATCCGCCGGTGGTGGTGAAGCTCTGTCCGGCCGCGCCCGCCTTGTCCAGATCCTTCCAGCTTATGCTGTAATCGGCCGATCCGTTGAACACGCCGATCGGGCCGACATGCTGGACGTGGCTGCTCTCGTCCTTCGATTGGCCCATGCGAGTGACGTAGGAGAAGGGCTGCACCGCGATCGGGCCGTTCGGGCCGTTGGTGACGGTCTGCGTCACGCCGAACAGATAGCCCTTGTCCACCGAAAGCCGGATGGCGAAGGCCTGGCCGTGCCCATTGGCCCAGGAAAGCGTCACCGGCTTGCCGGGGGCGAGCACGTCTCCGCTGGCGGTCCACAGCGTATTCTGGTCGGGCAGCGCGATGCCCCGCCCGGTCCAGCCGAAGCCCGCATAATAGGCGTCGGGCGCGCCTTCGGGCGCGAACAGCCGCACCGGCGGCGAATCCTTGGCGACCGTCTGGCGTTGCGTGGTGAGCAGCAGATCGTCGATCCGCGCGCCCTTGAGATCGATCGAGCCGGACAGCAGCGGCGTCTCGATCTTCACGCGCGGGCTCTGCGCCAGCACCTGCCCGAGCGGGCGCACGCCGGCATTGGCGGCCGATGCGTTCGGCGCAGGCGCGACCGGGGTGGGCGCGGGCTGCGCCGGATGCGGCGGCAGCGCCACCTGCTTGCCCTTGACGATCTCGGTCGAAGGCTGGGTGGCGGTCGGGAAGATCTTGTCCGAAACCAGCGCCCAGCCGAACAGCACCAGCGCCGACAGCAGCAGGGCGAGAACCAGATTGCGCTGTTCGTTCACCGAAGAACCCCCAGAGAGAAAATCGTCATCCGCGTGCTCCGCTCAGGGCACCGGATCATAGCCGTGGCCGCCGAAAGGATGGCAGCGGGCGAGCCGCTTCACCGCCAGCCATCCGCCGCGCGCCGCGCCATAGCGCGAGATGGCCTCGATCGCATAGGCCGAACAGGAAGGGTGATAGCGGCACGAAGGCCCGACCAGCCGCGAGGGGCCGAGCTGCCACAGCCGGGCGACGCCGATGAGCAGCCGGGCGATCACCGCGCCGCCTTCTGAAGCGCCTTGCGCAACTCGTCCCGCAACAGTCCGAAATCGCGCTCTATCCCGCCCGATCGGCCGATCAGCACATGATCGGCGCCGGGCACGCCGTGGGCGGGCAGAAGCTCGGCGGCGAGCGCGCGGAAGCGGCGCTTCATGCGGTTGCGGACCACCGCGTTGCCGATCTTGCGCGTCACGGTGATGCCGTAGCGAATCGTGGAGTCGCCGTCCTCGCGCCGCTTCACCAGCAGCACGAAGCCCGGCATGGGCCGCCGCACCCCCGCGTTCGCGCCGAGGAAGTCGGCGCGGCGGCGGAGCCCGACGACCGCGGGCGCGCTCAGGCCGAGAGCGACTTGCGGCCGCGCGCGCGGCGGGCGGCCAGGATCTTGCGGCCCGAAGCGGTCGCCGAGCGCGTGCGGAAGCCGTGGCGACGCTTGCGCACGAGGCGGCTGGGCTGGAAAGTGCGCTTCATCGATCATTCCTCAACAGGCAGGCGAACGGAAAAAGGCCGCCCAACGATGCGGCGGCCGGTCGGCAGGCGCGATAGGCAAAGGCCGGCGCGAAGTCAATCGGCGATGGGCGTGCGCGCGGCCGTTTCGGGGGAGGGCGCACGCTCGCGATGGGGGCGGCGCAGAGCCTTGTTGGTCCAGCGCCGGAGCTTCGGCCAGCGCCGCCCCATCCGCACATAGAAGCGCTTGGCGGCGATCGAGGTCTTGAGCAGCAGCGCCACCCCCGCCGCGAACACGAACACGCCGCCCGGCCCCGGGATCAGGCCCACCACGGGCGAAAGCACGATCAGCACCCAGCCGAGCAGCATCAGCGCATGGCGCGCCGACGGGCTGTGCCGCCACCGCCGCCAGCGTTCGCGCCAGATGGCGGGGGTGCTTCCCGCTCTTTCCGCCGTTCGCCCCGCGCGAAGTCGAGGGGCGTGTGGCTGGGCCAATGTGTCTCGATTTCGCTCGACACGAACGGAAGGATCGGTGCTCACTCTTCAGACATGGCGACGATATTGTCCTCCCGCAATCGCTGGACAGGCGCTTCGTCGCGGCTAGGGTGCGGATCGGGGTCTAAACGCGGGGGTGGCGTGGTCGCGATCGTATCGACGGTAGCGTTTCTGGGGTTGGATGCGCGCGCGGTCGAGGTGCAGGTGCAACTCGCGCCCGGTCTGCCGGCTTTTCTCGTGGTCGGCCTGCCGGACAAGGCGGTGGCGGAAAGCCGGGAACGGGTGCGCGGCGCGCTCGCCGCGATCGGGCTGTCGCTGCCGCCCAAGCGGATCACCGTCAATCTCTCGCCCGCCGATCTGCCCAAGGAAGGCTCGCACTTCGATCTGCCGATCGCGCTGGCGCTGCTCGCCGCGATGGGCGTGCTGGACGGCGAGACGCTGAGCGAGTTCGTGGCGGTCGGCGAGCTGACGCTGGACGGCCGCATCACGCCCGCGCCCGGCGTGCTGCTCGCCGCGCTCCATGCTTCGGAGCAGGAGCGGGGGCTGATCTGCCCCGAGGCGCAGGGGCCGGAGGCGGCGTGGGCGGGGCGCATCCAGGTGGTCGGCGCGCCCGATCTGCTCGGCCTCGTCAACCATCTGAAGGGCAGCGGCGCGATCCCCGCGCCCGCGCCCGGTGTCGCCGATCCGCCCACGCCCGGCCCCGATCTCGCCCAGGTGAAAGGGCAGGAAACCGCCAAGCGCGCGCTGGAGATCGCGGCGGCCGGTGGCCATAATCTGCTGATGGTCGGCCCTCCCGGCGCGGGCAAATCGCTGCTCGCCGCCTGCCTGCCCGGCATCCTCCCCGAGTTGACGCCTTCCGAGGCGCTGGAAGTCTCGATGGTGGCGAGCGTGGCGGGCGAGCTGCCCGGCGGCCGCCTGATCCGCACCCGGCCGTTCCGTGCGCCCCACCACAGCGCCTCGATGGCGGCGCTGACCGGCGGCGGCCTGCGCGCGCGGCCCGGCGAGGTCAGCCTCGCGCATCGCGGCGTGCTGTTCCTCGACGA
>DASSTK010000123.1:0-2704 GCA_035707945.1 Sphingomonas sp. | reverse complement strand
GATTCGGATTTCCTCGACGCGCGGCAGGACATGCAGGCGGCGCTCGACTGGGCGCGGGCCAGGGGCTTGCCCATCGTGCTGTGGGGATCGAGCTACTCCTCCGCGCTGATCTTCCCTCTGGCGGCGGCCGATCCCACGGGCATCAAGGCGCTGCTCGCCTTTTCGCCGGGCGAATATTTCGACGACAAGACTATGATAGAGCGCGCGGCGGCCAAGGTGAAGGTTCCGGTGTTCATCACCTGCGCCCCCACATCTCAGGAAATCCAGTTGGGCGCGCAGATTGCCGACGCGATCAAGGCCAGGAAGACCTTCTATGTACCCAAGGCCGGCGTACACGGCTCCTCGACCCTGATCGCGGCGAAGGATCCCGAGGGGGCCGCCGCCAACTGGCGCGCGGTGCTCGATTTCCTGCACCGCGCCGTCGGCTGACCGGAACCGCGCCGCGGGGGCAGGGGTTCTCCTGTTATCATCGACAGGAGTGTTTATGGGCGAGTTTGCGGACAAGGCGAAAGGCAAGGTCAACGAACTGACCGGCAAGGCCAAGCAGGCGATCGGCCGCGATCAGAACGATCCCGATCTGGAGGCGGAAGGCGCGGGCCAGGAAGGTCGCGGGCATCTCCAGCAGGCCAAGGGTAAGGTGAAGGGCATGGTCAAGCACGCGGTGGACAAGGCTTAGCCGCCGCTGAAAAAAGGCATGAAAAGAGCGCCGCCACGATCGTGGCGGCGCTCTCTTTCCTTTCGGCCCTTACCAGCCGTAGCCGTAATAATAGCCGTAAGCCGGGGGAGGCGGCGGCGCATAGTAATAACGCGGCGGGGGCGGAGGCGGCGGGGCGTAGTAGCCGTCATAGCCGTAATAATAATCGGGCTGGTCCGCCGACGCGATCGCCGCGCCGATGCCGAGGCCCAGAATGCCGGCCGCGATCGCCGCGCCGCCATTGTCATGATGATACCAGCCGCGGTGATAACCACCCCAGCCGTGATGATAGCCATGCCACGAGCGCGCCTGCGCCGGGGCGGCGACGACGCCCACCGTGCCGGCGGCGAGAACCGCGGCGGCGAGGGCGCCCTTCAGAAACTTGCCCATCGAGACCTCCAACCACTCCCCGCGCCATGCGGGATCGCATCACCCTTGTGGACCATCGCCCCTGAACGCGTGCGGAATGACGGATTTATCGCCCGTTCACGCGTCAACGCATGACGAGCACGCCAGGCTCCGCCTTGGCGGCTGAAGCCATCCTGAGGATTTGGCGCGCTCCTGCGAGTTAGTCGCACATGGCTTCGGGCGAGCGAAAAGCGGCCTGATCTTCGCGCCATGCGGCTGAAAGCAGGCACCATGCCCGCGCTCATGCGTTGCCGGGGCAGCGATAAGCATGGGAGAGATGCGATGCGGATGATTATGATGATGGCGGGCGCGGCGCTGGCCGCCTCGATGGCGGTTCCGGCCGTGGCGAAGCCCGCGATGCAGACGCCGACGGCGGCGCAGTTCGTCGCCAAGGCGGGCGCGAGCGATATGTTCGAACGGCGCGAGGCGAAGATGATGATGACATCGAGCAACTCCGATGTCCGCAACTTCGCGCAAAGGATGATGACCGATCACACCAAGAGCACGGAGATGGTGAAGGCGGCCGCCAAGGCCGACGGCATGAACCCCGCTCCGCCCACGCTGAATCCGATGCAGAAGCGCGATATCGACGCGCTCGCGGCGGCCAAGGGAACGGCTCGGGATCGCCTGTATCTCCAGCAGCAGATGCCTGCGCATCAAAAAGCGCTCGCGCTGATGCGCAGCTACGCCCATTCGGGCAAGTCGATGCACCTGAAGCAGGCGGCGGCGAAGATCGCGCCGGTGGTCGAAAGCCATATCGACATGCTTCAGAAGATGCCGAAAATGTAGCTTCGGCGGATTGGACATTCCTGCGGCTTCCGCTATGTTCCCGCTTCGTTCGGAAGCGGGGGCATATGGCGAGGCCGCAGAAGCGCTATGTCTGTCAGGCATGCGGCGGGGTGTCCCACCGCTGGCAGGGGCAGTGCGGCGATTGCGCGGAATGGAACACGCTGGTCGAAGAAGCGGCCCCGCTCGCCACGCCCTTTGCCGCCAGGCATGATCTGAGGAACGGCGGGCGGGCGATCGATCTGGTCGGGCTGGATGTTGACGTGCCGCTGCCCGCGCGGGTGGCGACCGGCATCGCCGAGCTCGATCGCACGCTGGGCGGCGGGCTGGTGCCGGGCTCGGCGACGCTGATCGGCGGCGATCCCGGCATCGGCAAATCGACTCTGCTGATCCAGGCGGCGGCGCGGCTGGCGCGTGAGGGCCTTCCGGTCGCCTATATCTCGGGCGAGGAGGCGACCGATCAGGTGCGGTTGCGCGCAAGGCGGCTGGGGCTGGGCAACGCGCCCGTCAAGCTCGCGGCGGCGACATCGGTGCGCGACATCCTCGCCACGCTGGACGGCGGCCGCGCCCCCGCGCTGCTGGTGATCGATTCGATCCAGACCATGCATTCCGACCTGATCGAGGGCGCGCCCGGCACCGTCAGCCAGGTCCGCGCCTCCGCGCAGGAGCTGATCCGCTACGCCAAGGATTCGGGCGCGGCGCTGATCCTGGTCGGCCATGTCACCAAGGACGGCGCGATCGCCGGCCCGCGCGTGCTCGAACACATGGTCGACACCGTGCTGAGCTTCGAGGGCGAGCGCAGCCACCAATACCGTA
>DASSTK010000122.1:0-18954 GCA_035707945.1 Sphingomonas sp. | reverse complement strand
CAAATGTCGAAACAGGCCAAAGAAGCCAAATGCACCAAGCAAGGCTCTGCCTAGGAGGGGAAGCGATGCGGAAAGGGATGAAATGCGGGCTGTGGCTCGCCGGGGGCGCCAGCATGCTCGCCATCGCCGCGCCGGGCATGGCGCAGTCCCGGCAGGCCGCCGCGACCGACGCGCCCGCCGTCAAGAGCACGGGGCTCACCGAAATCGTCGTGACCGCGCAGAAGCGCAAACAGAATCTTCAGGCGGTGCCGCTCGCCGTCAGCGCGATTTCAGGGGAGAAGGTCGCGCAGCTCGGCATTTCGGATTCGCGCGACGTGAGCGGGCTCGCGCCCAACGTCACGATCGATCCGCCGACGACCAGCATGACATCGGGCGTGATCTCGATCCGGGGCATCCCGAGCGGCGCGCAGGAATCGCTTAGCCTCGATCAGGCCAACGGCCTGTATGTCGACGGTGTCTATATCGCGCGTTCGGGCGCCGCGGCGCTCGACGTCATGGACATAGAGCGTGTCGAGGTGCTGCGCGGCCCGCAGGGCACGCTGTTCGGCCGCAACACGACGGGAGGCGCGATTTCGTTCATTTCCCGCGATCCGTCCGATACGTTTCGGGGCAGCGTCAACGCCGGTTTCGGCAATTACGGGCTGTGGAGCGCCCGCGCGTCCGTCGATCCGGGCAAGATCGCCGGCATCAGTTCGACCTTCACCTATGCCCACAGCCAGCATTTCGGCTATGTCGACAATATCCTCCAGCCCAGTCGCCTGAGGGATCCGGGCGCCCGGAAGACCGACTCGTTCCGCGCCGCGTTCAAGGCCGATCTCGGCGGCACCGGCAGCATCAAATATATCTTCGATTATTCGAACGTCCGCGGGAACTCGAACAGCTTCCAGTTGCTCGACGTCGCGGACGGCACGCCTCGTCCCCCGGTGGACGTCGATGGTCGCTCGGTGCCGCTTATGGCCCAGGCGCCGGTCGCCGGCTATCTTGCTGAAGCGACTTTCCTTAATCCGGCCTGCGCCGCGCTGGCGACGCCGAGCCGGGACTATCGCGATCGGACATGCCTGAACAGCGACGTCGGCGCGCGCGATCGAATCTGGGGGCATAATCTGCAAATCCAGAATGATTTCGGCGCGTTCAAGCTGAAATCGACGACGGGTTATCGCATCTGGCACAGCGACAATTACGGCTCGGACCTCGACGGAATCGGCGCGATCCGCGGGCCGTTGTTCACCAACGCCTCCTTGTTCAACGGCATGCCCGCGGCGCTTCTGAAATATATTCCGAGCATCCCGGCGGCGGCGGCGCCGTACATCGCGGCCTCGCCCGTGCCGACGACCACGCAGGATCTGTTCGACACCGTCGATTATCGCAAGCACAAGCAGTTCAGCGAGGAGGTGGAGTTCTCCGGCAGCAACGACCATCTCAACTGGGTCGCTGGCGGGTTCTACTTCTATGAGAAAGGATCGGAATATAACCCGCAGAACTCGGGCTATATCCTTGACACCAATTCGATCTTCCTCGGTAATTTCGGTGCGCTCGGGCCGGCCTTCGCGGCCGCGAATCCGGCGCGATATCGAATGGTCGTGACCAACGGCCTGGTCAATTACGTCACCACCGCCGAATCCACCGCCCTCTACGGTCAGGCGACCTATTATTTCGGGGGGCGTGACGCACCGTTCAGCCTGACCGGAGGGCTGCGCTACACCTGGGACAACAAGGCGATCATCCTTTTCCAGAACGGTGCGACGCCATTGGCGACCCCCGACAGCGAGCACGCCAGCTTCCATCGGCTGACCTGGAGCGCGATGGCGCGCTACGCTTTCACGCGGGATATCAGCGTCTATGCCCGCGCAGCGAGCGGCTATCGTTCGGGCGGCTTCAATCCATCGGACACGCCACCGCTGACCGCCTTCCGGCCGGAGAAGGTGACGTCTTATGAAGTGGGCGTGAAAAGCGAGCTGTTCGATCGTCATCTGCGGCTCAACCTCGCCGGGTACTATAATAAATATAAGGATATGACGGTAATCACCACGATTCCGTCCGGCACCACCTTCAACACCCGGATCATCAATGCCGGCCATGTGGATTATCTGGGCTTCGAGGTGGAGGGGCAGGCGATCCTTACCGACAACTTCTCGATTGACGGCAATTTCGGCTATGTCGACACGCGGTTTAAAACTCTGAACATCTTCGCCACGACCCTGCCGGGTGCGCCCTCGATCAACGCGGCCTCCATCTCGCACCCGACCTACACTTCGCCCTATACCGCGAATGTGGCGCTCAACGCGCAATTCCCGATCGGTTCGGCGGGCGCTAAGCTGGTCGCGCGCGTGGGCTATACCTATCTTTCCTCGCAATACAGCTTCATCAACGTGCTGGCTGCGCCCTTCAACAATCTGCTGCGCAGCGATCCGCAGCATCTGGTGGACGCGCAACTCATGCTGGACAAGGTTCCGATCGGCGGCATGGAGGCCCAGATCAAGCTGTGGGCCAAGAACCTCACCAACGAACATAATATGACCCGCGCAATCGATTTCGGGCAGCTTGGCTATGCCGGGGGCTATTACAACGATCCGCGCACCTTCGGAGCGACGATCGGCTTCAATTTCTGAATATTTCCGGCGTATCCCCCCCTTCAACGAAGGAGGGCGCGCCGGTTTCGAGAGGCGGGAACGGATGCGCGGTTTGACGGGCAAGATCGGCATCGTCGCCGGCGGGGGGCGGGGCATCGGCGCGGCGACCGCCCGGCGCCTGGCGGCCGAAGGCGCGGCGGTGCTGATCGGCGACATCGCGGCGGACTGGGCGGAAGAGGTGGCCGCCGACATTCGCCAAAAGGGCGGCCGCGCTCTCGGCATTCGGCTCGACGGAACTTCGCCGGATTCCCAACGCGCGATCGTCGCCGCCGCTGTCGCCGAGTTCGGCGGGCTGGATTTCTATCATTCCAATCTCGCCGGGGGCACGCAGGGCGATGTGGACGCGCTCGATTGTCCGCTGGAGGTGTTCGATCGCTCGGTCGAGCTGAACTCCAAAAGCCACCTGATCGCGACCCAGACGGCGCTGCCCGCGCTGCTGGAACGCGGCGGCGGCGCGATGATCTACACCTCATCGGGCGCGGCCTCGGGCGGCAGCGCGTGGCAGGTCGCCTATCCGATGACCAAGAACAGCATCCACGCGCTCGCGCGCCATGTCGCGACCCGCTGGGGCAAGCAGGGCATCCGCGCCAATGTGATCTGCCCCGGCGTGGTGCTGACCGAGGCCGTCAAGGAGCATATGACGGAGGAACAGGTGCGGCAAAGCCATCGGCGCGTGCCCCATCCGCGGCTCGGCAAGCCGGACGATATCGCGGCCGCTGTAGCGTTTCTCGCATCGGAGGACGGCGAATGGGTGAACGGGCAGGTGTGGCATGTGAACGGCGGGATGCAGATGCGCGATTGACGCGCGCCGCCGTTCCGCCCCGGCTCAGCAACAAGTGGCTGGTGCTGCTGCTGTTGCTGGGCATCGGCCTGTTCAATCAGGGCGACCGTTTCCTGCTCGCCGGACTGGTTGAGCCGATCAAGCAGGAGTTCAAGGTTTCCGACGGGTTCATGGGGCTGCTCATGGGACCGGCGTTCGCGCTGCTCTATTCGCTCCTCGCCATCCCGATCGCCCGCGCGGCGGACCGCGTGTCGCGGATCCTCATCATCGTCGCTGGCTGCCTGCTCTGGAGCCTGTTCACCGCCGCATCGGGAATGGCGCAGGGGCCGTGGACGCTGGCCGGCGCGCGCGTCGGCGTCGGGATCGGCGAGGCGGCGTACCAAGCGCCCGCCTACGCGCTCATCGCGGCCTATTTCGCCCCCGAACAGCGCGGCCGCGCCTTCGCCATCATGGGGCTGACCACCTATATCGGGCAAACGCTCGGCTATGTCGCCGGTCCGGCGCTCGCCGCCGGCGCGACATGGCGCTATCCTTTCCTGCTGATGGGCGGCTGCGGCGTCGCGCTCGGCTTTCTGGCGCTGCTGCTGGTGCGCGAGCCGCCTCGGGTGATTGTGAACGTCGCCGCGAAGGCGCCTGAGCTTTGGGCGGTCGCCCGACAGCTTGTCGGCGTCTCGAGCTATCGGGCGATGATGATCGGGATGGCGCTGGGCGTGCTTTCGGGGATTTCCTTCGGATTATGGGGCCCGACGCTGTTCGCGCGCGCTTATGCGCTCCCGATCAAGCAGGCGAGCACGGTGTTCGGGCTGGCATTCGGCATTTCGGGGCTGCTCGGGATGCTGATTTTCGGTTTTCTGTCCGATCGTGCGTCGAAGCGACGCCCGGCCGCGCCGCTCAAGCTGGCGGCGATCGCGCTGGCGGCGGCGACCGCGTTGATCCTTGTCATCACCTGGACGCCCACTTTGGGCGTGGCGCGTTGGCTCGCCGTGCCGTGCGGGCTGCTCGGCGGAGGCTGGTCGGTCGGCGTCGTCGTGGCGCTCCAGCATGTGCTGCCGGATCGCATCCGCGCCACCGGCACCGCGCTCGGAATGCTGGTCGTCAACTTGCTCGGCACCGTCGTGGGTCCGTGGTTGGCGGGCGAGCTGAGCAGCGTGGTCGGCGGTGATCCGACCCATAGCCTGCGGATCGGGCTCAGCGTGGTGATGCCTATCGGCTTTGTCGGCGCCTGCTTGATCTGGCGTGCGCGCCGGTCGTTGGCCGCGGATCGCGAGACGCTGGCGGCGATCGACGGCTGAACAGGCTTCCGATTCCGCATTCTCAGGCTCTCCGGCCTCTCCAGCCTCGGATTGCGTGTTCGGAATTGTCGGACGGTTTGGCGCTTGACCTGCAACAGAGCTACATCGCAGGTCGAATCCGGGAGTGGAAGGGAGCCTGATGGGAGATTCGAGCGCGATCGATGATGTTGACCGCAATATCGTCGCCCTGCTGCGGACAAATGGACGTCGAACCAATCAGCAGATCGCCGACTGCCTCGGGCTCACCGCCGCCACCGTGTCGTCGCGTATCCGGCGGATGGAGGATGCCGATCTTCTGCGGGTCGTGGCCGTCTCGGATTTCGCGGCGCACGGCTACAATCTCCTGATGGAGGTCGCGATCGAGGTGGACGGGCGCCCCGCGTCCGAGGTCGCGAAGGAACTGGCCCAATTCCCGGAGGTCTTCGCGGCGCATCTGGTTCTGGGGCGCTATGATATTGATATCCTGGTCGCCTTGCGCGAATGCGACGATCGCCCGCATATGTTCCTGGAGAAGATTGCCCGGGTGCCCGGCATTCGAACGCTGGTGCCCGCGATCTCCGTCGATGTCGTGAAATATCAGTTCGACGTGGCCCCGATCGAAGTGCGAGAGCCCGAATGAGCGCGCTGCAACTGGATGACCTGGATCGCAAGCTGATCGAAATGCTGGCGCGCGATGCGCGGGTCAGCAATCGCAAGATCGCCGCCGATCTCGGCGTTACCGAGGGCACGGTGCGCGGCCGGATCAAGCGGCTGCAACAGGAAAAGCTGATCTCCTTCACCGCCATTACCAGCCTCGGTCTCGCCGAGACCACGAAAATCGCCTTCGTTGCCGTTCAGGCCGATTTGACGAGTGTGCGGGATATCGCCCGGCGGATCGCGGACATGCCGGAGATGAGCGGTGTGATGATCATGATGGGGCGGCGATTCAATATCCTCGCCATCTGCCTGTTCAGCGAACTGGATCGCCTGTACGCGGTGGCGTCCGATCAAATCCTGAGCATGCCGGGGGTGCATCACGTCGAAACCTCGATCGCGGTGCGCACCGTGAAATACAATCCGCGCATCGTGCGGATCGTCAACGGCGAACAGGGGGAATAGCCGCCGCCTTGCTCAGATGGCGGTGGCCCCGCCGTCGATCACCAGCGGATGGCCGGTGACAAAGCTCGCCGCATCCGAGCAGAGCCACAATACGGCGCCGGCGATCTCCTCGGGCCGCCCCATCCGTCCCATCGGCGTCATGTCCTCCATCAGCTTGCGGATGCGGGGATCGGAGGCGACCGCCTCCGTCATCGGGGTTTCGATCACGCCGGGGCAGACGCAGTTGACGCGGATGCCTGCGCGCGCCCAGCGCAGCGCGCCATGCCGGGTCAGGCCGACCACGCCGTGCTTGCTGGCGACATAAGCGGGTTGCGCGCCGTTGCCGACCAGACCGTTGATCGACGCGGTGTTGACGATCGCGCCGCCGCCCTGCGCCAGCATCATCTCGGCTTCCGCGCGCATGCACAGCATCACGCCGGTGAGATTGATGCCGAGGGCGCGCCGCCACACCTCATCCTCCCATTCATCGGCGACGGGATTGTTGATGCCTGCGTTGTTGTGCGCGAAATCCAGCCTTCCCCAGTCGGCGGCGACGCGGCGCATCATCGCCTCGACATCGGCGGCGTTCGCCACGTCGCAAGGCTGGAAGAGGGATTCGCCACCCTCGGCGGCGATCATCGCGGCGGTTTCCGCGCCGCCCGCTTCGTTCATATCGGCGATCAGCACGCGGGCCCCGGCGCGCGCGAAGGCGAGGGCGGTGGCCCGGCCAATTCCGCCCCCGGCCCCCGTCACCAGGGCGACCTTTCCGCTAAAGTCGTAAACAGGCATGGCCGCTCCTTGTTTTGCGTAGAAATATACATAATATGCGACGCAAATATAGGTCAATAACTTACAGATTGTGGCGTTTACGATGAAGGATGCACTCTTCGAACCGATGACTCTGGGGGCGATGGCGGTTCCCAACCGCATCGTCATGGCCCCAATGACTCGCGATCGGGCCGGCCCAGGGGATGTGCCGAGCGAC
This sequence comes from Sphingomonas sp., assembly GCA_035707945.1. Lineage (GTDB taxonomy): Bacteria > Pseudomonadota > Alphaproteobacteria > Sphingomonadales > Sphingomonadaceae > Solisphingomonas. Next base: position 12,189 of record DASSTK010000122.1, on the reverse strand, counting down.
ATCATGGTCGAATATTATCGCCAACGCGCTACGGCCGGCCTGATCGTCACCGAAGGCGTTCAGCCGACGCCGGAGGGAAAAGGCTATTGGCGGACGCCGGGCATCTACAGCCCCGCTCAGATCGAGGGCTGGCGCCGCGTCGCCGATGCCGTCCATGCCGAGGGCGGGCGCATCGTCATGCAGCTCATGCATTGCGGGCGCGTGGTGGTGGCGGCCAATCGCGGCTTCGATGCGGATGTCATCGCGCCTTCTGCTATTTCCTGCCCGGCTCTGGTGCCCGGCCCCGATGGCGAACCCGTGTCGACCGAGCCTCCGCGCGCGCTGGAAGGCGAGGAGATTCCGACCGTCATCGAACAGTTCGCCGAGGCCGCGCGCAATGCGCGGGCGGCGGGGATGGACGGAATCGAACTGCATTGCGCGAGCGGTTATCTTGTCAACCAGTTTCTCAATCCCGCGAGCAATCGACGGACCGACGAATGGGGTGGCGCACCGGAAAACCGCGCCCGTTTCGCGCTGGCTGTGCTCGGCGCAATGGTGCAGGCTATCGGGGGTGATCGCGTCGGCTTCCGGATTTCGCCCGGCAATCCTTATAACGGAATGGACGTCGCCGATCCGTCCGAGACATTTATCCCGCTGCTGCAGGGGGCGAACAGGCTGGGATTGGCCTATGTCCATGTCGTCGACATGAATCTGCCCGATCTCGATACGCTGGCCATGGTCCGCGCTCACTGGTCGGGCGCGGTGATCGCGAACAACATGCTCAAGCCTGACAGCGCGCGCGCGCTAATGGAAAGCGGACGCGCCGATCTGGCGTCTTTCGGCCGCGCCTTCATTGCGAACCCCGATTTGGCAGTCCGCATTCGCCTCAATGCGGCGTTGGCCAAAGCAGATTTCACGCGCCTCTATACCGGCGAAGCCTACGGCTATTCCGATTATCCGTCATTGGCGATTGATGATGCGATGACAAAAAGCTGATTGGCGGTAAAGTGTGCCGGCTTTGCCAAGAACGGATTGCCGCTGTGCCCATCCTCGCCGTTCAGCGGCCAGATCACCGTTCTGGAAGCCGCCATATGGCCATCTTCACCGTCGGCGAAAGAAAGCGCGTTCGAGCAAGCATCTCTTGTCGGCGAGAATGCGGATATCGGTCGCGGAGACCTGGGGCTACTCTCCGCTCGTAAACCTGCGACGCGCAATCGCTTCGATCTCGATCAGCGCGGCGGGCAGGACGAGATCGCTTATGACGGTCGAGCGAGCTGGCCGATGCTCGCCGAAGCTCTCGGCATAAGCTGAATCGAAGGCCACGAAATCCGCCGCGTTTTTCAGCCAAACAGTCGTCTTGACGATATCGCTCAGCGACAGTCCTGCGCTTTGCAGAACGCCGGCGATGTTGGCGAGAACCTGGCGCGTTTGCCCGCCGATATCCGATGCCGAAATCCCACCGCCGGCGTCGAACGGCAGCTGACCGGAGACGAACAGGAGGGACTCGCTTTCGGTGAATGAGGCGAGGTGAAGCGTCATCATAGGCTCCCTGGTTCCAAAGATTCCCGAGCGGAGAAAATTTGAAGAGACCGTGCGCGATAACGCAGCATGCGCCAGGCTCCGATCGTCAGCAGCGGCAGTACATAAATGGCGATAATGGCCGTTGCGAGCCAGCTATAGCCATGTGCGATGAGCGCGATGAGGCCGATGCGATCCGCGACGAAGATCGCGCCCAGCAGAATGGCGACGGTGATGGTTCCGCGCATCACATCCGACAATTCGGCATTGCGGCGCTTCGCATAGGCGTGCGCGATCCGTTCGTTGATCGCGTGAATTTGGCCCGTTCCGCTTTCGAGAAGGGCGGCGAAGATCATCGCCTGGAAGATCAATCGAAATATGGGGAAATCGAGGCGTTCGAGCAAATAGTCCGATGGCAGCATTTCGGCCCCTATCACGGGATAGAAGGCGCACATTGCGATGAAGAACAGGATCGCCGGCGCCATGGCGAGCGGCCCCGCCAGAATGCCGGCGACGACGGCGTCGCGCGGCCTGCTCAGGTGCCGCATGACGGGAAGAATGAGGACGGCCCCGATCGCATTGTAACCCGCATAAGTGAGACCGCCGGTTAGCCAGCCAGGGCCGACGGGGGCTTTGAACGCGGTCGTGATGAATCCGCTGAACTTCGTCAGGGCCAGCATCAGGAACAGGGCGTAGGTGCCGTAGAGGAAGAAGGACACATATTTGAAAAGCTGCTCGACCGATTCATTGCCGAAGGTCGCGAAGGCCGTGATCGCACCGACCAGGAGAAGCGCGCCGGCGATAGTGGGCCACCCGAACAGAGCCTGGCCGATCGCCCCTGCCGCTGCGGCGAACACCGCGAGGATCAGGATCATGCCCAATACGAACACGATCTCGAAGGCGGGCCACAAAGGGCCGAGCAGGTAAGTGAAGAAGCTGCGGTAATCCCGCGCCTTGATTCGCACGGCGATCAGAAAGGTGAGCGTGCAGACCGCGCTCCAGACGCAGGTCGCCACCACCATGCCGAGCAAACCGCCCCAGGGGCCGCTTGGCATGAAGAATGTCGCCAGCTCCCGCCCCGTCGCATAGCCGCCGCCGATGACGACCGCTTTGAATGCAAAACCGGGCAACAGCAATCTGCGGAACCAGTTATCCCCCGACCGCACGCCCGCTCCCTTCCAACCATGATGTTTATCAGCCTAGCCAGAATCTCTGGATATGCAAATATTTTTCTGTATCAGATAATTTTCTGGATTGGAGAATGGGGCGACGCCATCGCGGCGGCGCAACGCATCTGTGAGGAATAAACCATGGCCGCGTCGGTCGTCAGCCTGGATGACAAATATGCGTTCGGATCGGATCGGGCGCTCGTCGCCGGTCGTCAGGCGCTGATACGGCTGCCGATCGTCCAGCGCGAACTGGACCGGCGCAAGGGCCTCAAGACCGCGGGCTATATCAGCGGTTACAGGGGATCGCCGCTCGGCAGCTACGATGCGGAATTGTGGAAAGCGGCCGATATTCTTCGCGAGAAGGACATCATATTCGATCCGGGGCTCAATGAGGATCTGGCGTTGACGGCCGTTGCCGGCACACAGCAGATCCATTTCATGCCAGGTCGCAAGGTCGATGGCGTTTTCGGCTTGTGGTACGGGAAGGGGCCGGGCGTCGATCGATCGGGAGATGCGATCAAGCATGCGAACCTTGGCGGCACATCCCCATCCGGTGGCGTCGCGCTGATCTTCGGAGACGATCACGCCGGAAAATCCTCCACCACCGCGCACCAGAGCGATGTGACGCTTGCAAGCTGGGGGGTGCCCATTCTCTATCCGGCATCGGTAGCGGAAATTCTCTCCATGGGTCTGGCCGCAATCGCGATGTCGCGTTTTTCCGGGGCGCTTGTCGGGCTGAAGATCGTCAACGAAACGGCCGAATCGACAGGTGTGCTCGATCTTTCCCTTCCGGCGGATTTCGTGCTGCCGGAGATGGCGATGCCGCAAGGGGGCGTCCACATCAGACCGGAATTCATCGCCGTGCAGCGCCAGGAGGAGAGGCTGCTGCGATTCAAGCTGCCGCGGTCACAGGCCTTTGCGCGCGTCAACCGGCTGGACGACGTGGCTTTCGGCGCGGATCAACCCCGTTTTCTGATCGCGACGGCCGGCAAGGCCTATGCCGACGTGCTCGATGCGTTGGCGTCGCTGGGGTTTGATGAACCGTTGTGCCGCCGGGCGGGGATCGGGGTCTACAAGATCGGGCTGATTTACCCGCTCGAACCGGAGGCGTTGTTCGCGGCGGCATCAAAGGCCGAGGAAATCCTGTTCGTCGAGGAGAAGCAGGCCCATGTTGAAAATCAGGCCAGGCAGTTGCTGTTCAACCGGCCGAGCCGGCCCCGGATCAGCGGCAAGACGACGCCCGAAGGCGTCGCGCTCTTGCCTTCGGACAGGGTGCTTGACGGCAAGCTGGTCGCCGACGCGATAGCGCGGCGGATCAGGGCGATTCTGCCCGACTTCGTGGATACATTTTCCGGTAACGGTCTCACGGTTTCGATGGCGCCGGTTGCGTCGAAGACGCCGGCGGCGATGCGCCGGCCCGCCTTTTGCGCGGGCTGTCCACACAACAGCTCGACCAAGGTTCCGGAGGGCTCGATCGGGGCGACCGGCATCGGCTGCCACGGCATGGTGGTGTTCCACCCTGAGCGCAATCCCTTGCCGATGGGGCAGATGGGCGCGGAAGGTGCGAACTGGATAGGCTTGTCGCGTTTTACGGAAACGCCGCATATCTTCCAGAATCTGGGTGACGGAACCTATAGTCATTCAGGCTCGCTGGCGATCCGCGCCGCCGTTCATGCGGGCGTGAACATTACCTATAAGATCCTCTTCAACGATGCGGTGGCGATGACCGGCGGGCAGCCGGTGGAAGGGGGCCTCACCGTCGGTGGAGTTGTTCGGCAGGTCGCGGCGGAAGGCGTCCGGCGGATCGTCGTGCTCTCGGAAGATCCGGGGCGTTTCGCGGACGAACCGCTCCCACCGGGAACCGATCTCAGGCATCGCGACGAACTGGAAACGGTCCAGCGTCTGCTGCGCGACGAACCGGGCGTTACCGTGTTGATCTACGATCAGGTCTGCGCGGCGGAAAAGCGGCGCCGTCGCAAGGTCGGCGCATTCCCCGATCCGGACCGGCGCGTCTTCATCAATGCGCTGGTCTGCGAAGGGTGCGGCGATTGCTCGGCGCAATCGAACTGCCTCGCCATCGCGCCGCTCGAAACCGAGCTTGGGCTGAAGCGGCGCATCGATCAGTCCGCCTGCAATAAGGATTTTTCATGCCAGAAGGGCTTCTGCCCGTCGTTCGTAACGGTGGAGGGCGCGAAGCTGCGTTCATCTCCGAAGGCCGAAACCTTATCCGAATCGGAAATCCCCGAACCGGATATCCCGATCGTTGCCGATAGCTTCAACATCATGATCGCCGGGATCGGCGGAACCGGGGTGGTGACGGTGGGGGCCATCCTCGGCATGGCGGCGCGGATCGAGGGTTTGGCGGTCAATCTGTTCGACATGACCGGCCTCAGCCAGAAGGGCGGGGCGGTGTTCAGTCACATCCGTTTGAGCAGTAACCGCGAGGCTGTCCTGGCGGCGAAGATCGGGCCTTCCCGAGCCACGACCGTGATCGCCTGCGACATGGTCGCCGCCGTCCAGCCTGAGTGCCTTGGGACTCTTTCGAACGACACATTGATCGTGGCGAATGGGGATGTGGCGGCCACCGCGGCGTTCCAGGCGAACAGCGAAGCGATACCGGCCGCAGATGGCCTCGCGGAGACCTTGGCCGAAGCTTCCGGGCGGCCGCCGCAAATCTTTCCCGCAACCAGCTTGGCGGAAACGCTGTTCGGCGATTCCATCGCCGCCAACATGATGCTGCTGGGCTATGCGTGGCAACTCGGCGGAATCCCGCTCTCGCGCGAGGCTATCGAGCAGGCCGTCACGCTTAACGGGAAGGCGGTTCCGGTCAATTTGCGGGCGTTCGCAGCGGGACGTTCGGCAGCCGTCGCCGGCCCGGCCGAGCAAGATCGTTCCTTCGACATCGATGCCTTCATCACGGCGCGCGCCGCCGATCTGTGCGCCTATTGGAATGCCGCCTATGCGGATCGCTATGTGCGACTCATGAATGTCACGCGGAAAGCGGCGAAGCAGATCGAAGGCGGCGACGCGTTGCTCGGGGCAATATCGCGCGCGGCTTACAAGCTGATGGCCTACAAGGATGAATATGAGGTCGCGCGTCTTTACGCCGACGGCCGGTTCCGTGAAGCGCTCGCGCGGGAGTTCGGCGGCATGCGCGCTGTCCGCGTGCATCTCGCGCCGCCGTTGCTGGCGAAGCGCGATCCCCATACCGGCGCGCCGCGCAAGAGGGCCTTCGGACCCTGGATTTTTTCGCTCTTCAAGCTCCTCGCAAGTCTGCGCCGGTTGCGGGAAAGCCCCTTCGATGTCTTCGGTCGGACGCATGAGCGGAAACTGGAACGGGCGCTACGCGATCGGTTCCTTCGCGTCATGGAGCGGCGGGTCGCGACGTTGACGCCGGACAATCTGCAGGCGACGATCGATCTCGCCGACGCCGCGCTGAAGGTGCGCGGGTTCGGGCATGTCAAACGGGCAGCCGCCGAAGCCTTGCTCGATCGACTCCGGACGGAAGACGGCGCGACGAGCGGCTGAGCGTGCCAAGAATCAGGAGTCGCTGGAGGATCGGCTGCCGGATGGAGCCTTGCCGCGCGGTTTCGGTGATCGGAGACGCTTCTTGCCGGGGATGCCGCCGCCATGCGCGGCGGCGAGATCGTCATCGCTCCTGAAGGTGTCGATCAACTTCGATTCGTCGCCGGAGCAAATGCACAACACCTTGCAGGGCCTATCGCCGACCGAAATATAAGCGTGTCCCATAGCGCTGTCGAAATAGATGGCGTCGCCTTCTTCCAGCGTGACCGGAGCATAGGCTTCCGTGTGCAACTCCAGCGTGCCCTCGAGCACGTAGCAGAATTCCTCACCCTGATGACGGATCATCTCGCCGAAATCGTCGATCGAGGTGGCGAACCCTTGCCCCAGGATCGGAACGAAGCGCTTGTTGAGAAGATCGGTCGCCAGGAAGCGATTCAGATAGGAGCGCGTTTCGATAGTCCTGCCTTCGCCCTTGCGGATGATGCTCCTGCGGCCGTTGAGCGATGCTTGCGTCAATCGCGCATCGTCGCGCGCAAAAAAGACCCCGATGTCGACATCCAGCCCTTTGCTGATCCGCGCGAGCTTATCGTAGCTGAGCGAAACCTGCCCCTTTTCGATCTTGGATAGCGTGGAGATCGGAAAGCCGGTCCGTTCGGATACATCAGCGAGTGTCCATTCCCGCTGGGATCGCAGTTTCCTGAGAATGGCTCCTGGATTTGCTTCGTCGCTCACGCGCTTGCCGCTCGATTCGTTCCTTCTTCCATAGGCCTGAATCGCGAATTTTCGGTGCATTGGCAAATCTTTCATGTGCCTGGACCGTGAAATCGAGCCGTAAATCGACTTATCCAGATGAATTTGTGGGAGTTGTACAAAAATATCAATGACAGGGAAAATATTTCCGTTTACGAGAATCGCTGACCAGCGGGAGGTGGCGCGGCGTGACTCGAATTGGGCAAGGGGCGGTTCATGGCCGTGTATAACCATGACGCCATCGTCGTCGGCGGCGGCATCGCAGGAGCGGCCATAGCCGCTCATCTGGCTGAAAAATGCCGCGTGGCCGTGCTCGAGATGGAGGACCACCCCGGCTATCACTCGACGGGGCGCTCGGCCGCGCTGTTTGTGGAGGCTTATGGCAACGCCGTAATTCGTGCGCTGACTCGCGCGAGTCGCGATTTCTTCAATTCTCCCCCGGCGGGTTTCAGTGACGAACCGCTCGTCACGCCCCGCAAGGTGATGATCCTCGATCGTGTCGAGCAGCATGCTGCGTTCGAGCATTTCATCGCATGCGAAACGCCTGCGGAGAATTTTCAGCGGATCGATGCGGCTGCGGCGTCGGCGCTGTGTCCGGTCCTGCGTCCGGAAGGGCTGCTCGGCGCCGTAGTGGATACGGGAGCCGCCGATATCGAGGTTCATGCCCTGCATCAGGGCTATCTCAGGCTTTTGAAAGGGCGGGGAGGCCGGATCGCACTCGGCGCCAAGGCGGTCGGGATCGAATACGGTGCACGGGAGGGCTGGGCCGTCGAAACCACGCAGGGCGTCTATCATGCCCCCATTCTTGTCAATGCCGCGGGCGCGTGGGCCGATGAGATCGGCGCAATGGCGGGCGCGCGGCCGATCGGACTTGAGCCGAGGCGAAGAACGGCTGCGCTCATAGACGCCCCCGAAGGGCTGGACGCATGCCGCTGGCCGATGATCCTTGACGCCGAAGAGCAATTCTACATGAAACCGGACGCGGGCTTGCTGTTGATATCGCCTGCGGATGAGACGCTTTCTGAACCGGAAGACGCCCAGGCCGATGAGCTCGATGTGGCGGTCGCCGCGGATCGCTTGGAGAAGCTGACCACGATCGAGGTCCGACGGATCAAGAGCAAATGGGCGGGGCTCCGATCCTTCGTGCAGGATCGATCGCCGGTCGTTGGCTATGATCCTGATCTGAATGGATTTTTTTGGCTGGCTGCACTCGGTGGCTACGGTATTCAGACCGCACCGGCCTTGAGTGCGTTTGCGGCGAGGCTCGCGCTGCGACTGCCCGTAACCGAAGATTGCGCCGCGCTGCGGATCAGGCCTGAAGACCTGTCGCCGACGAGGTTGCGCCAGCCGTCAGAAAAACGGCCAGGCAACGCAAACGCCATGAAAGAACGTCAGAACAGTTAGCGGAGGGGACGCAAGATGGAACTGAATCATATTCGACGCGCCAAGGCTCTGCTCATCACGAGCTGCGCGATTGCGGGCTTTATTGCCGCGCCCGCTTATGCACAGGCAACGGAGAATTCTCCGGATCAACCGGCCGACATCGTCGTGACCGCGCAAAAAAGGACCGAGAGCGTTCTCAATGTTCCGGCCGGCGTGAGCGTCGTATCGCCCAAATTGTTGAACGATCTGCACGCCACCCAGCTAACGGACGTCAGTTCTTATGTTCCCGCGTTCCAGGTGGATTCGGGTGGCTCGCCCGGCCAGACGACGATCAGCATTCGCGGCATCGCGCCGATCGGGCGCGGCAGCACGGTGGCGACCTATATCGACGACGCTCCGGTCGGCAGCAGTTCGACCTACGGCGGAGGCAATGCCTTCCAGCTCGATCTTCTTCCCTATGATATCGAGCGGATGGAGATTCTGCGCGGGCCCCAGGGCACGCTCTATGGCGCCAGCGCGATGGGCGGCCTGCTGAAATATGTCCTGACATCGCCATCGCTCGAAAAGTTCACGTTTCGGGCGGGCGGCGATCTTCTGGGCGTGAAGAGCGGCGGCCGGCCGGGCGGGGGCGTGCGGGCCAATGTGAGCGGGCCTATCGTCCCGGGAAAGCTCGGTTTCGTCGCGAGCTATGCGCTGGAAGATACCCCCGGCTTCATCGATAATGCCGCTACCGGCCAGCATAATCAGAACAGCGTGAAGCAGGAAAGCGCTCGTCTCGGCCTCTATTGGGAGCCCCTGGATGCGTTATCGATCAAGGTGAACGGGCTTTATCAGCGTACGAAGGCTCGCGGCGACGCCAGCATGGCGCTCGACGATGCCACGCAGCGGCCGCTGTTCGGGGATCTCAAGGACGATAATCTGACGGATCAGCCCTTCAGGAAAAGCATAGGGTTTATATCCGCGACGATCGACTACAAGGGTGACAAGTTCGAGATTATATCGGCCACGAGCTACTCCGATACGAAGACATCCCAAATAACAGACGCCTCATATACCTATGGGGTGGCCTTTCCCTTCTTTGGGCTTCCGGCGGGCAAGTCGATCTACACCTATCGCCTTCACCTCAAGAAATTCACGCAGGAACTGCGGGTGCAGTCCGCCGGAAACGGACCGCTGCAATGGCTCCTCGGCGGCTTCTATACCCACGAGGATTCCTCCAATTATCAATCCCCCAGCGCCTTGACGATGGATGGTGTTCCCATCCCGGGAGTCGATCCGCTGTTTGAAGGAAATCTGCCTTCGACCTATAAGGAATGGGCGGTATTCGGCAACGCAAACTACAGCATCACCGATCAGTTCGAACTGTTCGGCGGCGTTCGTTATTCGAAGAACCACCAGGTCTTCAGCGAATATGGCGGCGGTTCGATCCTCCCTCCGATCAGTCTGCTGAACCAGAAGTCGAGCGAGGGCGTGGCCACCTATAGCGCCGGGGCGCGTTTCAAGCCGACGAACAAGACGATGGTCTATGTCCGCGTCGCCAGCGGCTATCGCCCCGGCGGCCCCAATCTGGCGCTTCCCGGCGTCGCTCCGACCTTCAAATCGGACACGCTCACCAATTACGAAATCGGCGTGAAAACCAGGCTCGCCGACAATGCCGTTCTGTTTGATGCGGCAGCGTTCCGGATCGACTGGGATGACATCCAGTTGCTGACCAGCGCGGGCGCCGGGTTCAGCTATATCGTGAACGGCGGCAAGGCGCGCAGCCAGGGGATCGAGGCCAATCTGACCGTCCGCCCCCTTACGGGCCTGGAGGTGAATGGAACCTTCGCCTACATTCACTCGGTGTTGACGGAAAATGTGCCGATCATCGGCGGCGAGGACGGCGACAGGCTTCCGAACGTGCCCCGCCTGAGCGGGTCGATCAGCGCCTCCTATACGCAGGATATCTCCGCGGACTGGCGAGGAACGGCGGGCTTGGGGCTGCGGTTGGTGGGCGAGCGTTACTCCGACGTGACGCATGCGCCCGATTCCAGACGCTTGCCGGGCTACGCCGCGCTCGATCTCAATGCGAGCATATCGGACGGACGCTATACGTTTCGGCTATTCGCCAGGAATGTGACCGACGAGCGCGCCTATTCCTCGCTCAGCCTCCTCAATAATCAGGCGACGGGCGCGGTGACGCAGATCAACGCGACAATTCTTCAACCACGGACCATCGGCGTCGCCTTCGACGTCAAGTTCTGAACAGAATGCGGGCGGGTCACGCCTTTCATGGAAGCATCTGGAGCACCCCGGCGATGCGACTGACGAAATTACTCCCATTCGTGCTCGGCATCTTTTTGTCCTGCACCGCGCTGTTCGCGGCCACGCCGACCGGCGATGCCGGAACGCGAGCGATCGAGCGCGATGGCCGCAAGATCGTTTTCCATATCATTGCCGGGAAGCTCCCCGCCATCGTGCTGGATGCGGGCGGGGGGGAGGATTCTACGGAATGGTCGACGCTGGCACCTCAGCTTGCCAGGCAGACGGGCGCCGAGATCATCACCTATGATCGGGCCGGGATGGGAGGCAGCGACGAGGCGCCCGGGCCGTGGAGTCTCGACAGCGCGACCGAAGATCTGGCGGCGGGCTTGCAGGCGCTGGGCGCGACACACGGCGCCATCCTCGTCTCGCATTCCTTGGCGGGTGAGATCGCGACCAGCATCGCCGGCATGCACCCGGAGTGGTTCGGCGGCGCGGTGCTGGTCGATGCGAATGTGCCGCCATTCTTCACCGACGAAATGATCGCGCGACAGGAGGCGCTGCACACATCGGGGATCGCCGCGTTGCGCAAGGCGCCTTCGACTCCCGAAACCCGTCAGCTTCTGGCGCTCGCGGAATCGTTCGTATCGGTTTCGCGCGCCTATCACCGCCTGATCTGGCCGAAGACTGTGCCCGTGACCGTCATCGTATCGGAGAAGACGCCATTCCCGGACAAGGCCGACGCGCAAGCCTGGCGCGATGCCCAGGCCGCCTTCGCCCATGCCGCGCCCAATCGAAGCCTGATCATCGCGAAGGGGAGTTCGCACGAGGTCGCTCAAGACAGGCCCGACGTTATCCTGAAGGCGGCCGCTGCGATGTGGCGAAGCGCGGAAACGGCATCCGCTAAGGCGACGGGCGCGGCCTATGATGTCGTAATCCGCAACGGCCGGGTAATCGACGGCAGCGGAAGCCCCTGGGTTCATGCGGATGTCGCGATCAAGGACGGGCGGTTCGTCAAGATCGGGTTGATCAGGGGCCGCGGCAAGCGCGAGATCGACGCCAGGGGGCTCTATGTCACGCCCGGCTGGATCGATGACATGGATCAATCCGGCGAGAGCCTGCTCAAGGACGGTCGGGCGGAGAGCAAGCTCCGCCAGGGCGTCACCACCGCGATTGCGGGCGAAGGTGGAGCTCCGGTGGGATCGGCGAAGCTCGCCGATTATTTCGATCGGCTGCAACGGCAGGGCATCTCGCTGAATTTCGGAACCTTCTACGGAGCGACGCAAGCCCGAGAGGAGGTGATGGGCGATGTCGACGGCGTGCCGACGCCCGCTCAGCTCGATGCGGAACGCGCGCATGTCGCGGAAGCGATGCGCGCCGGCGCGATGGGGATAGCGACCGCGCTGATCTACGCGCCCGCAAGTTACCAGAAGACCTCGGAACTCGTCGAACTGGCCAAGGTCGCCCATCAATATGGGGGGCTTTACGCGAATCATATGCGGGACGAAGGCGAGCATCTGCTCGATGCCGTCAAGGAATCCATCGCGATCGGCGAGCAAAGCGGAGCCCCCGTCGAAATCTATCACCTGAAAGCCGCCTATGCGCCCGGCTGGGGCAAGCTGAT
>DASSTK010000121.1:0-2614 GCA_035707945.1 Sphingomonas sp. | reverse complement strand
CGCGGGCGGGGCGGGCTTCATCGGCTCGCATCTCTGCAAGGCGCTGCTCGACGCGGGACATCATGTCGTCTGCCTGGACAATCTCCAGACCGCCCGGCCGAGCAACCTGCGCCGGCTGGAGAAGGAGCCTGGCTTCGAGTTCATCGAGGCCGATGTGGTGAACCCGCTTCCCGCCGAGATCCTCGATCGCGCCGCCCGCTTCACGCGGGTCTATGATCTCGCCTGCGCCGCTTCGCCGCCGCAATATCAAGCGGACCCGGAGCATACGATGCTGACCAATGTGCTCGGCGCGCACCATCTGCTCCGCCTCGCCGAGAAGGCCGGCGCACGCTTCCTGCTTACCTCGACGAGCGAAGTCTATGGCGATCCCGAGATGCACCCCCAGCGCGAAGCCTATCGCGGCTGGGTTAACTGCACGGGGCCGCGCGCCTGCTATGACGAAGGCAAGCGCGCTGCGGAGGCGATGGCGTTCGATTACGGCCGCATGGGCCGCGCCGAGGTGCGCGTCGCCCGCATCTTCAACACCTACGGCCCGCAGATGCACCCGGACGACGGCCGCGTCGTCTCCAACCTTATCTGTCAGGCGCTTTCGGGCCGCGAGATCACCGTCTATGGCGACGGCAAGCAGACGCGCAGCTTCTGCTATGTGAGCGACATGGTGGACGGCCTCATCCGCTTGATGGAGAGCGACGCGGTGGGGCTGGAGCCGGTCAATCTCGGCAATCCCAATGAACTGACCGTGGCCGAGCTGCTCGATCAGGTTCTGGAGCTGACGGGCAGCGATGCGCCCGTCGTCCAGCGCCCGCTTCCCGTCGACGATCCCCGCCGCCGCAAGCCGGACATCGGCCGCGCCCGCAAGCTGCTCGACTGGCAGCCGCGCGTGCCCTTGCGCGAGGGGCTGGCCAGGACCTGCGCCTGGTTCGCCGCCGAATTGGGCGCCCCCCGGAGAAAGCGCCGGATCGTTCAGCGGCAAGCGGTCGCCTGATCATCCCAAGACAGCAAAAGGGGCGACCCGTCGCCGGGCCGCCCCTTCTCATGGAAGAACCGGTGTTCCCGCTTCCGCAGGAGCGCCGGTTTCTCCGATTACTTCAGCTCGACGGTCGCGCCGGCGTCCTCGAGCTGCTTCTTGACCTTCTCGGCCTCGTCCTTGCTCACGCCTTCCTTGACGGCCTTGGGCGCGCCCTCGACGAGGCTCTTCGCCTCGGTCAGGCCCAGGCCGGTGATGGCCCGGACTTCCTTGATCACGTTGATCTTCTTGCCGCCGTCGCCGGTGAGGATGACGTCGAACTCGGTCTTCTCCTCGGCGGCGGGAGCGGCGGCGCCGCCACCGGCCGGAGCGGCGACCGCCACCGCGGCGGCGGCCGAGACGCCCCACTTCTCTTCGAGCAGCTTGGAAAGCTCCGCCGCCTCGAGGACGGTGAGCGCGGAAAGGTCGTCGACGATCTTCTGCAGGTCAGCCATTATGTATCTCCATGCGTGGGGCGCATCCGCCCCGATAGGTTTGGGTGTTCAGGGGTGGCCTCAAGCGGCCGCCTCGTCCTTCGCGGCATAGGCGCCGAACACGCGCGCAAGCTGCGCGGCCGGGGCCTGGGTGACGGACGCGAGCTTCTGCGCCGGGGCCTGGATGAGGCCCACGATCTTGGCCCGCAGCTCGTCGAGCGACGGCAGTTCGGCCAAAGCCTTCACGCCGTTCACGTCGAGCAGGGTGTCCCCCATCGCGCCGCCGACGATTTCCAACTTGTCGTTGGTCTTCGCATATTCGACGACGGCCTTGGCGGCCGCCACCGGATCGGCGGAGGTCGAAAGCGCGGTCGGCCCCGTCAGCATGTCGCTGATGATGGCGTAGGCCGTGCCTTCGGCGGCGATGCGGGCGAGGCGGTTCTTGGCGACTTTGTAGCCGGCGCCGGCTTCACGCATCTTCACCCGGAGCGCAGTCGCCTGCGTCACGGTAAGCCCGAGATTGCGGGTGACGACCACCACGCCGCTCTCGGAGAAGGTGCGGTTCAGCTCGGCGACAGCCGCGGACTTCTGAGCGCGATCCATGCCAATCTCCACATCATCTGGGCATCCGCGAACGAACGCCCGGTTACGAACCGGCGTTGCGGACGGAGCCGCGCGACCGGGTTGTCCAGCGATGGGGAAGGGGAACGCCCGCATGGGCTGAACGGCGCGCGACGAACAGGCGTCGCGAACCGATGCGAAATCCTTTTCCCCGTCTCGGCGGGAAATTAAGCCCCGAAGGGCACCCGCTGTCTCGGACGAGACCCGGAGCAAGCCCCGGGCGAAGCCGCGCTCGTTAGCGAAAGATGCGCCAATGTCAAGCGGAGCCGGCGCACTCCGGTGAACCCGTTATCGTCAGGCGGCGCGGAACTCGCCATTGTCCTCGCGCAGCATCAGCCGGCCTTCGCGGACGCCGAACCAGCCGCCGCGCAGGCGTAGCTTTCCAGCCGCTTCGGCTTCGGCCACGAACGGGAAGGTGCGTAGGTTGGCGAGGCTGACCTCCACCGCCGCGCGCTCCATCGCGCGTTCGGCGTCATGGCCTTCACCGTGGGCGGCGACGACATGATCGCGGGCGTGATCGAGCAGTGCGACCCAGCGGCGGATGAAGCCGCCT
>DASSTK010000120.1:0-5411 GCA_035707945.1 Sphingomonas sp. | reverse complement strand
GTATAGCGGATCTGCTCGACGCCTCCGCCGGGCAGAGCCACCGTCATCACATGCACGCGCGGCCGCTCGGCCGCCGAAACGGCGGTGAACGCCGTCAGGCCCGTCGCGACGCCGGCGAGGATCAGGGGGACTTTGAAGCGCATAGGAGATGGCCTCCGTTCAGGGGTTGAAAGGATGCAGGAGCCATCCTCGACTCCCTGCCTGAACCCGGCTTTAACGAACGCCCTCGATGCGACGAGCCGAGCCGAAGCGCGAAGGGCTGGCCGCGCCCGCCTGCTTGTGTATGGTCCTGCGCTTTGCGCCGCCGGGGGGCGGCCTCAAGTGCTTGGCCAAGGGGCGGGGATGAGGGTTTTGATCGGGATCGCGGGCATCGCGGTCATTCTGTTGATCGCGCTGGCGCTTTCCACCGATCGTCGCGCCATCCGCCTGCGCGTGGTGGGCGCGGCTTTCGCGCTCCAGGTGGGGATCGCGGTGCTGGTGCTCTATGTGCCCTGGGGCAGGAAGGTGCTGGCGTTCCTGTCCGGCGGCGTCTCCGACCTGCTCGGCTTCGCCAAGGCGGGCGTGGATTTCATCTTCGGCCCGCTCGCCAGCCCCGCGATCGGCGGCAACAGCTTCGCGATCGCCGCGCTTCCCGTCATCATCTTCTTCGCCAGCCTCGTCTCGATCCTTTATCATCTCGGCATCATGCAGCTGGTCGTGCGCTGGATCGGCGGCGCGATCGAGAAGGTGATCGGCGTCTCCAAGGTCGAATCCCTGTGCGCGGCCGCCAACATCTTCGTCGGCCAGAGCGAATCTCCGCTGGTGATCCGGCCCTATCTGGCGGACCTGACGCCCGCCCAGCTTTTCACGGTGATGACCAGCGGCATGGCGGGCGTGGCGGGCACCATCCTCGCCGCCTATGCCGCGATGGGCATCCGCATCGACTATCTGCTGGCGGCCTCCTTCATGTCCGCGCCGGGCGGCATCCTGATGGCCAAGATCATCATGCCGGATCGGATCGGGTCGCCCGAAGGCGAGCTTCCGCTCGGCGATGCGCCCGAGGACGAGATCATCGCGCTCGCCGAGGCGACGCATGACGAGGAGAAGCCCGCCAACATCATCATGGCCGCCGCGCAAGGCGCGCAGACCGGCGTGAAGCTCGCCGTCGCGGTCGGCGCGATGGTGCTGGCTTTCGTGGCGCTGGTGGCGCTCGCCAACGGCATCCTCACCGGCATCGGCCACTGGTTCACCGCCGCCGACATCACCTTCCAGGGCATCATCGGCACGATCTTCAAGCCGGTCATGTATCTGCTCAATGTGCCGTGGAGCGAGGCGGGCGCGGCGGGCG
Organism: Sphingomonas sp.; assembly: GCA_035707945.1. Lineage (GTDB taxonomy): Bacteria > Pseudomonadota > Alphaproteobacteria > Sphingomonadales > Sphingomonadaceae > Solisphingomonas. The sequence continues at coordinate 4,084 of DASSTK010000120.1, read as the reverse complement.
GCTTTTTCGGCGAGAAGGTCGTGCTCAACGAGTTCGTCGCTTATATCGATCTCGGCAAGCAGATGGCGGCGCTGTCCCCGCGCACCGTCGCGGTCGTCACCTTCGCGCTGTGCGGCTTCGCCAACTTCTCCTCGATCGCGATTCAGATGGCGGTGACGGGCGGCCTCGCCCCCAATCAGCGGCCGATGATCGCGAAGCTGGGCCTGCGCGCGCTCGCGGCGGGCAGCCTCGCCAATCTGATGTCGGCCGCGCTGGCCGGCCTACTGATCGGTTGAGATTTTCCGCTTGCTCCTGACGTAACGTCAGGCGCTACGACTCGGCCCATGATCGAGACACTCGAAATCGGCGAGGTCGCCGAGCGGACGGGCTTGAGTCATCGCGCGCTGCGCTTTTACGAGGCGCGAGGGCTCGTGCGGCCGCTCCGCACGACAGCCGGGCGGCGGCTTTACGGCGCGGGAGAACTCGCGCGGCTGAACGCCGTGGTGGCGCTCAAGCGAGCCGGCTTCAGCCTGGCCGAGATCGGGCGCACGCTCGCCGGCCGCCATGCCGACCTGAGCGCGCTGGTGGTCGCGCAGATCGCTGATCTCGATCGAAAATCGGAGGAGCTCGCCGCCTCGCGCGCGCTGCTCGTCTCCGTCCGGTCCCGCATCGATCGTGACGAGCCGATCGACGTCGCGACGCTCTGCTCGCTGATTCGTGCAGGAGAAACGCACATGGAAACCGAAAACTGGAAAGCGGTGACGGATCGCTATACCGATCCCGCCAACAAGCCCGAATGGGAAGCCGCCTGCGCCAACATGCCCGCCGATTTCGATCAGGCCGCCTATTCGGCGCAATGGGAGGATTTGGCCAAACGCATCGAGGCGGCGCTGCCGATGGACGCCGTATCCCCGCAAGCGCGCGCCTTCTATGACGAGTGGCAGGCGCTGCTCGCCCCGTTCAAGGAGATCGCGACCCCCGGCATGGCCCGCGATGTGACCAGGCTCTATGATAATATCGACGAATGGAAGAGCGACCGGAAGCCGCCCTTCTCCGCCGAGGTCTGGCGCTTCATCCAGTCCGCCGGAGAATGCGGAAAGTGAGGGAATGACAGGCAACCGTCGCCCCGCGCAGGCAGGGCGACGGTTGTTCTCCGGCCCTGCTCAAAAGCGCAGCGCCTTGACCTGCCTGACGCCGGGCAGGCGGCAGACCTGCCACAACAGCGGCTCGGGCACGGCGGTATCCACCGAGAGCAGCAGCACCGCCTCTCCCCCCGCATCGCGGCGGCCGAGGTGGAAGGTGCCGATATTGACCCCCGCCTCGCCCAGCGTGGTGCCGAGCCGGCCGATGAAGCCCGGAGCGTCCTCGTTGACGATGTAGAGCATCGGCCCGGCGAGATCGGCTTCCACCTTGATGCCGAAAATCTCGACGAGGCGCGGATGACGATTGCCGAACAGCGTGCCGGCGACCGAGCGCTGCCCGACGTCGGTGTCCACCGTCACGCGCACCAGCGTGTGATAGTCGCCCTCGCGATCGTGGCGCACCTCGCGCACGTCGAGTCCGCGCTCGCGCGCGAGCGTCGGCGCGTTCACCATGTTCACCGTGTCCGAATAGACGCGCATCAGCCCGGCCAGCACCGCGCCGGTGATCGGCTTCTGGTTCAATTCGGCGGCCGCGCCCTCCACCTCGATCGCCACGCTCTTGATCGCATCGCCCTCGAGTTGGCCGATCAGCGAGCCCAGCCGCTCGGCGAGCGCCATATAGGGCTTGAGCTTGGGCGCTTCCTCGGCCGACAGGCTCGGCATGTTGAGCGCGTTGGTGACGCCGCCGGAAAGGAGGAAATCCGCCATCTGCTCGGCCACCTGGATCGCCACGTTGACTTGCGCCTCCGTGGTGGACGCGCCGAGATGCGGGGTGGAGACGAAGCCCGGCGTGCCGAACAGCGGCGAGGCCTTGGCCGGCTCCTCCACGAACACGTCGAGCGCTGCCCCGGCGATATGGCCCGATTCCAGCCCCTCCTTCAGCGCCGCCTCGTCGATCAGCCCGCCGCGCGCGCAATTGATGATGCGCACGCCCTTCTTCGTTTTGGCGAGATTTTCGGCGGACAGGATGTTGCGGGTCTGATCGGTGAGCGGCGTGTGGAGCGTGATGAAGTCGGCGCGCTTCAGAAGCTCTTCCAGCTCCACCTTCTCGACGCCCAACTCCAGCGCGCGCTCGGGCGTGAGGAAGGGATCATAGGCGATCACCTTCATCTTCAGCCCCAGCGCCCGATCCGCCACGATCGAGCCGATATTGCCGGCGCCGATCAGGCCGAGCACCTTGTTGGTGAGCTCGACGCCCATGAAGCGGTTCTTCTCCCACTTGCCGGCCTGGGTGGAGGCGTCGGCCTCGGGCAACTGACGGGCCAGCGCGAACATCAGCGCGATGGCGTGCTCGGCGGTGGTGATCGAGTTGCCGAAGGGCGTGTTCATCACCACCACGCCGGCGGCCGAGGCGGCGGGAATGTCGACATTGTCGACGCCGATCCCGGCGCGGCCGACCACCTTGAGATTTTTCGCGGCGGCCAGCACGTCCTTCGTCACCTTGGTGGCGGAGCGGATGGCGAGACCATCATAATCGCCGATGATGGCGATCAGCTCGTCTTTGGTCTTGCCGGTGATCTCGTCCACCTCGATCCCGCGTGCGCGGAAGATCTGGGCGGCCTTGGGGTCCATTTTGTCGGAAATCAGGACTTTGGGCATGGTTTGGTCCTTGGGCGTGGCGCTCCTGCGAAAGCAGGAGCCCAGGATTTCAAAGGAGTCGCTTGCCGGCTCCGGGCTCCTGCTTTCGCAGGAGCGCGATTCAGCCGTTGGCTTGAGCGAAGGCCCAATCGAGCCAGGGGCCGAGCGCCTCGATGTCGGCGGTCTCGACCGTCGCGCCGCACCAGATGCGCAGACCGGGGGGCGCGTCGCGGTAGGAGCCGAGATCATAGGCTGCCTCCTCCGTTTCGAGCAGCGCGACCATCTTCTTCTCGATCGCGGTCGCCTGCTCGTCGGGAAGGCCCTTGAACTTCAGGCACACGCTGGTGTTCGATCGCACCGCCGGATCGGCGGCGAGATGATCGAGCCAGTCACGCTCCCGCACCAGCTTGTCCAGGGCCGCGGCGTTGGCGTCGGCGCGCGCGATCAGCGCGGAAAGGCCGCCGAGCTGCAACGCCCATTCGAGGCTGTGGATATAATCCTCGACGCACAGCATGGAGGGCGTGTTGATCGTCTCGCCCTTGAAGACGCCCTCAATCAGCTTGCCGCCTTTCGTGAGCCGAAAGATCTTGGGCAGCGGCCACGCCGGCTGATAGCTTTCCAGCCGCTCGACCGCGCGGGGGCCGAGGATCAGCACGCCATGCGCCGCCTCGCCGCCCAGCACCTTCTGCCAGGAGAAGGTGACGGCATCGAGCTTCCCGATCGGCACGTCCTGCGCGAACACCGCGGAGGTGGCGTCGCAGATCAGCAGGCCCTGCCGATCCTCGCGAATCCAGTCGCCGTTCGGCACGCGCACGCCGGACGTGGTGCCGTTCCAGGTGAACACCACGTCGCTGTCCTGATCGACAAGCGACAGGTCCGGCAGTTCGCCATAGGGCGCTTTCACCACCTTGGGATCGAGCTTGAGCTGCTTGACGGCGTCCGTCACCCAGCCCTCGCCGAAGCTCTCCCACGCCACGGTGGTGACGGGGCGGGGTCCGAGCAGGCTCCACATCGCCATCTCGACCGCGCCTGTATCGGAGGCGGGGACGATGCCTATGCGGTGCGTATCCGGCACCTTGAGGATCTTGCGGGTGAGCTCGATCGCATGCGCGAGCCGGCTCTTGCCCAGCTTCGAGCGATGCGAGCGGCCGAGCGAGGCATGCGGCAGCGCGGATGCCTCCCAGCCCGGCGGCTTGGCGCAGGGGCCGGAGGAGAAGAAGGGGCGAGCGGGCTTGGGGGCGGTGGGGCGATCGGCGGACGCACCTGCGGCGTCCGCGAGCAACGTATCGGTCATATAGACTCTCCTTGCAGAGAGCACGCGCCGCGTTGGGACGGCGTGGCCCGCCGCCGCGTTTAGGGGAATATCAGGCCAGGTCAAGCATCCT
>DASSTK010000119.1:0-7938 GCA_035707945.1 Sphingomonas sp. | reverse complement strand
GCCGAGAACAGCACGCTCAGCCAATATACCGGCGTGGTGGCGGATTCGGGCGAAGGCCACTGGACGATCGAGGCGGCGATGGAGGAGGCGGTGCCCGTCCACGTCCTCTCCTCCGCGCTCTACGCGCGCTACCGTTCGCGGGTGGAGCATACGTTCGGGGACAAGCTGCTCTCGGCCATGCGCCACGGCTTCGGGGGCCATGTCGAGATGCCGCAATAATGGCGGCGCGAAGGACGGTGAAGCCGGGCGAGCCCGCGCCCCCCGCGACGATGGTGATCTTCGGCGGCGCTGGCGATCTCGCCCGCCGCCTGCTCACCCCCGCCATCGTCAATCTGACGCGCGACGGGCTGATCGGCGACGATCTCGACATCATCGTGTTCAGCCGCGGCCCGGACGACGGCATCGCCGATCACCTCGCCCAGCATCTCGATCTCAACGACGCCGCGATCAGGAAAGCGTGGAAGAAGCGCACCGCGAAGCTCCGCTATTTCCAGGCCGATTTCGGCGACGAAGAAGCGTTCGCCAAGCTGGCCGACGAATTGAAGGGCGCCGGTAATATCGCCTTCTATCTTGCTGTCGCCCCGCGCTTTTTCGGGCCGATCGCGGAGGCGCTGGGCCGGGCGAAGCTGCTCGATCAGAAGCAGGGTTTCCGCCGTCTCGTCGTCGAAAAGCCCTTCGGCCACGATCTCAAGTCCGCCCGCGCGCTCAACAGGCAGCTTCTGGCGCAAATGGATGAGAGCCAGATTTTCCGCATCGATCATTTCCTGGGCAAGGAAACGGTGCAGAACATCATGGTCGCGCGCTTCGGCAACGCCTTCCTCGAGGCGCTGTGGAACAACCGCTACGTCGATCATGTCCAGATCACCGCCGCCGAGACGGTGGACGTGGGCACGCGCGGAGCCTTCTACGACGCGACCGGCGCGCTGCGCGACATGGTGCCCAATCATCTGTTCCAGATGCTCGCGATGATCGGCATGGAGCCGCCCAACAGCTTCGACGCCGAAGCGGTGCGCAATGAAAAGGCCAAGCTGCTCGACGCGGTGCGCGTGCCTACCGCCAAAGATGCCCGCAAGGAGGCGGTGCGCGGCCAATATACCGCGGGAACGGCGGGCGGAAACAAGGTGAAGGCCTACCGCAAATCCCCCGACGTCGCGCCCGACAGCCGCACCGAGACCTACGCCGCGCTCCGGCTGTGGGTGGATAGCTGGCGGTGGACGGGGGTGCCCTTCTACCTCCGCACGGGCAAGGCGCTCGCCGCGCGCGACACCGAGATCGTGATCCAGTTCAAGCCGGTGGCGCTGGCCCTGTTTCGGGAGGAGGAGAAGGCGGACATCCCGCCCAACAAGCTGATTATCCAGATTCAGCCCAATGAGGGGCTCGCCATCCGCTTCGCCGCCAAGCGGCCGGGACCAATGGTCGACACCGCGCCGGTCTGCCTCGATTTCCGCTACGCCGACGCTTTCGAGATGGGACCGCGCACCGGCTATGAGACGCTGATCTACGATATGCTGCTGGGCGACCAGTCCCTGTTCCAGCGCGCCGACATGGTGGAGCGCGGCTGGGAGATCGTCGAACCGATCCTGAAGGCCTGGGAAAAGGGCGAGCCGGAGGATTATAAGGCGGGATCGACCGGCCCGGCCTGCGCCGACGAGCTGATCGAGCGTGACGGCCGCCAATGGCATCCGATCTCGTGAGCGGCGCGGCCGAGCGGGCGATCCGCCTGCTGGTCTGCGATGTCGACGGCACGCTGGTCCGCCACGACAAGAGCTTGTCGGACGCGACCATCGCGGCGGCGCGGCGGCTGACCCATGCCCATGTCGCGATGACCCTCATCAGCGCGCGGCCGCCTTCGGGCATCCTGCCGCTGGCGAAGCTGCTGGGGCTCGATTCTCCGCTGGCCGCCTTTAACGGCGGCACCCTGTTCGCGCCGGACGGGACGATCATCACCGCGCATCATCTCGACGCGGAGACGAGCCGCGAGGCGATCGCCCTGTTCGAGCAGGCCAAGGTCTCGATCTGGGCCTATGCCGACGGCCGATGGTATGCGAGCGACGGCGACAATCCCCATATCGACCATGAGCGCAAGGCCTCGATGGTCGAGCCCGTCATCACCCGCGATTTCGACAGCCTGCACGGCCGGATCGACAAGGTGGTCGCCGTCTCGGACGATCACGGCCTGATCGAGCGGCTGGAGCGCGAGGGCAAGGCCGCGCTCGGCGACGCCGCCAACGTCTCGCGCTCGCAAATCTATTATTGCGACGTCACCCACGCTCTCGCCAACAAGGGCGACGGCATCGCCGCGTTGGCGAAGGCGATCGGGGTTTCCCTCGCCGACACCGCCGCGATCGGCGACATGCCCAATGATATTCCCATGCTGAAACGCGCCGCACTGCCCATCGCGATGGGCCAGGCCCCGATCGAGGTGAAAGACCATGCCCGCTGGGTCACGGCCGGCAATGACGAGGACGGCGTCGCCAAGGCGATCGACCGTATCCTGATCCCCGAAGTCACACGGCATCGGCTGTAAGCGACGTGGTTGCCCTCGGGCGTGCCGTTCCCTACCTGTTCAGGCGTGACCCAGCCCGTTTCCGCTTCGCCCGAGCCTCCCTATCTCGCCGGCCTCAACCCGCCGCAGCGCGAGGCGGTGCTGACGACCGAAGGGCCGGTGCTGGTGCTCGCCGGGGCTGGCACGGGCAAGACGGCGGCGCTGACGGCCAGGCTCGCGCATCTGATCGCCACGCGGCGCGCCTGGCCCAGCGAAATCCTCGCCGTCACCTTCACCAACAAGGCGGCGCGCGAGATGCGCGAGCGGGTCGGCCGGATCATCGGCGAGGTGGCCGAAGGCATGCCCTGGCTCGGCACCTTCCACGCCATCGCCGCGCGGATGCTGCGCCGGCATGCCGAGCTGGTCGGCCTGCAATCCAACTTCACCATCCTCGATACCGACGATCAGCTCCGGCTGATGAAGCAGCTCATCACCGCTTCGGGCATCGATGAGAAGCGCTGGCCCGCGCGCCAGCTCGCCGGGTTGATCGACCGCTGGAAGAACCGGGGCTGGACGCCGGCGCAGGTCGATGCCGGCGAGAGCGAGGCTTATGCCAACGGCAAGGGCGCCGAGCTCTACGCCGCCTATCAGGATCGCCTGCGCGCCGTGAACGCCTGCGATTTCGGCGATCTGCTGCTGCACATGCTGGTGATCCTGAAGACCAACCGCGATGTGCTTGAAAATTATCAGCAACGCTTTCGCTACATTCTGGTCGACGAATATCAGGACACCAACGCCGCCCAATATCTCTGGCTGCGCCTGCTCGCGCAGGAGCGGAAGAATATCTGCTGCGTGGGCGACGACGATCAGTCGATCTATTCCTGGCGCGGCGCGGAGGTGGCGAACATCCTGCGCTTCGAGCATGATTTTCCGGGCGCGAAGATCATCCGGCTGGAACAGAATTACCGCTCCACCCCGCACATCCTCGCCGCCGCCAGCGCGGTGATCGCCAACAACGGCGCGCGGCTGGGAAAGACGCTGTGGACCGCGCTCGAAGCCGGCGAGCGGATCAGCGTCATCGGCGTGTGGGACGGGCCGGAGGAGGCGCGCCGCATCGGCGACGAGATCGAGGCGCATCGCCGCGCGGGCGGTGATTATGATGACTGCGCCATCCTTGTCCGCGCCCAGCATCAGACCCGCGAGCTCGAGGACCGCTTCATCGCCATCGGCCTGCCCTATCGCATCGTCGGCGGCTTCCGCTTCTACGAGCGCGCCGAGATCCGCGACGCGCTCGCCTATCTGCGCGTCGTCCACCAGCCCGCCGACGATCTCGCCTTCGAACGCATCGTCAACACGCCCAAGCGGGGGCTGGGCGACAAGGCGGTGGCGACCATCCACCGCCTCGCGCGGGCGCAAGGCATCCCCCTCACCCTCGCCGCCGCGCGCCTGTGCGATTCCGATGAACTCACAGGGGCGGCCCGCAAGTCGTTGGGCAGGCTTGTCGCGGACATCGCGCGCTGGCGCGATCTTTCGAGCAGCCTGCCCCATCCCGAGCTTTGCCGCCAGATCCTCGACGAGAGCGGCTATACCGCCATGCTCCAGGCCGATCGCTCCGCCGAAAGCGCCGGGCGGCTCGAAAACCTCACCGAACTCGCCCGCGCGATGGAGGATTATGAGACGCTGGGCGCGTTTCTGGAGCATGTCAGCCTCGTCATGGACAATGACGCGAGCGACAGCGGCGCGAAGGTCACGATCATGACCATCCACGCCGCCAAGGGGCTGGAGTTCGACACCGTGTTCCTCGCCGGCTGGGAGGAGGGGTTGTTCCCCTCCCAGCGCGCACTCGACGAGGGCGGCACGCGATCGCTGGAGGAGGAACGGCGGCTGGCCTATGTCGCCATCACCCGCGCGCGGCGGCGCTGCGTCATCCTCCACGCCGCCAACCGCCGCATCTACGGCCAGTGGACCTCCTCCATCCCCTCCCGCTTCGTCGGCGAACTGCCGGAGGAGCATGTCGATGCCGAGACGACGATGAGCGGCGGCGAATCGCTCTGGCGCGCGCAATGGAGCGAGCGCGCCGATCCCTTCGCGCATCTGGAGCGCGGAACCGGGCGCGGCCCCGGCTGGCAGCGCGCCGCCGCGCTCGGCGAGCCCGCGGCACGATCCGGCAACGCCCGCGTGCTGGAGGTGAAGGCGTCAGCCGCCGCCTTCGCCGCCAAACCCCGCGCCGACGTCAGCCTCGGTCAGCGCGTGTTCCACACCAAGTTCGGCTACGGCGTCATCGAAGGGATCGAGGGCAACAAGCTCGCCATCGCCTTCGAACATGCCGGATTGAAGAAGGTGCTGGACAGCTTCGTCACCCCGGCCTGAGATCGGAGTTTCATCTCTCCGCCGGACCGCTGCTCCTGTAATGGCCGGGAACCCTCCAGCCTCCGCGCGTTATGACGACAATCGATCGGGAGACGCCACATGCCTTACATCACCACCCATGACGGCACGGAGCTTTACGTCAAGGATTGGGGCGCGGGCCGCCCGGTGGTGCTGGTCCACGGCTGGCCGCTCGACGCCGACAGCTGGGATCCCGTGGCTTATGCGCTCGCCAACGCCGGCTATCGCACCATCGCCTATGACCGGCGCGGCTTCGGCCGTTCCAGCCAGCCTTGGGGCGGCTACGATTACGACACGTTCGCGGATGATCTGGCCGCCGTAATGCAGGCGACGGGCGCGGAAGACGCGGCGCTGGTGGGATTCTCCATGGGCGGCGGCGAGATCGCGCGTTACATGAGCCGCCACGACGGCAGGGGCGTAAACGGCGCGGTGCTGGTGGGATCGGTGGTGCCGGGCCTGCTGAAATCCGGCGCCAATCCGCACGGCGCGCCGGCGGAAGCCTTCGAGCAGGTGAAGGCCGGCATCCTCAAGGATCGGCCCAAGTTCTTCGCCGATTTCTTCCCGAGCTTCTACGGCAACGGCCTCGTCTCCTCGCAAGTCAGCCAGGAGGTGATCGACTGGTCGCTTCAGATGACCTTGATGGCGAGCCTCAAGGCGACGGTGGCCTGCGTCGATGCCTGGGGCCTCACCGATTTCACGCCCGACCTGCCCGCCTTCCGCGTACCGACGCTCGTGATCCACGGCACGAAGGACGAAACGGTGCCGATCGAGGCGGCCGGAGAGCGTGCGGCCCGGGGCATCACCGGCGCACGGCTGATCGAATATGACGGCGCGCCCCACGGCATTCCGGCCAGCCACACGGATCGGCTGATCGGCGATCTTCAGGCTTTCCTGGCCACGATCTAACCTCCCGGAGATTGCGGAGATAAGCCTGTCCCCTGCGCCCGATCCGTGGCAAGGGGGCCGGCTTTGCCGCTTTCCACCGGGTTCGTCATGCTCCGTTTCGAGAACCGCGCTGTTGCGATCGTGCTCGCCGCCGTGATGGTGGACGTGATCGGCTTCGGCATCATCATGCCGGTGCTGCCGGAGCTCATCACCCGGCTCGGCCATGTCGATCTCAAGGAAGCGACGCGGATCGGCGGGTGGTTGCTCGCGGTGTTCGCGATCATGCAATTCTTCGCGGGGCCGGTGCTCGGCAATCTGGGAGACGCCTACGGACGGCGGCCGGTGCTGATCGCCTCGATGGTGGCGTTTACAATAGACTACGCGCTGACCGCCGCCGCGCCCACCCTCGCGTGGCTGTTCCTCGGACGCGCCATCGCCGGCATCACGGGCGCGAGCTACGGCCCGGCCGGCGCGGTGATCGCGGACACCACCTCGCCCGAGAGGCGCGCCGCCGTCTTCGGGCTGCTCGGCGCGGCGTTCGGCATCGGCTTCATCATCGGCCCGGCGCTGGGCGGCGTGGTGGCGGCTTTCGGCCCGCGCGCGCCCTTCATCGCCGCCGCCGTTCTCGCCGCGCTCAACGCTGTCGCGATGCTGCTTTTCCTGCCCGAGACGCTCGCCCCCGAAAACCGCCGGCCTTTCCGCCTGCGCGACGCGCATGTGATCGGCGCCTTCCGGCCTCTGTTCGAAGCCGGGCGCGCCGCGCCGCTGCTGATCGCCTGGTTCCTCTGGCAATTGGGGAACATGGTCTATCCCGCCACCTGGTCCTTCTGGGGAGCGATCCGCTTCGGCTGGGATGCGAGACAAATCGGCTGGAGCCTCGCCTGCTGGGGCTTCGTCACCGTTCTCGTCCAGATCGGCCTCACCGATCGCGCGGTGCGGCGCGTGGGCGAGCGCGCGGCCGCGATCATCGGCCTGGGCAGCGGGGCGCTTTTCCTGCTCGTCCTGGCCTTCGCCACGCAGGGTTGGCAGGTCTATGCCTTGTTCCTGATCGGATCGCTCAGCGCCTTCGACTATCCGGCCCTGAACGGCCTCGCCTCGCGCATGGTGGACGCCACCCGGCAGGGGGCGCTGCAAGGCGGTATCGGCAGCATGAACAGCGTCGCCGCCATATTGGGGCCGCTGATCGCGGCGCAATCGCTGGCGACGGGCTCTGCGCACGGATTCGACGGGGCGGCCTTCATCGTCGCGGGCGTGCTGACCGGGCTGGCGATGCTGATCGTGCTCATGTTCGTGCCCCGCGCCACGCCCGCCCCGAAGGACGCGGCGGCGCTCGCGCCATGATAGGCCCGATTGCCTCATGCCAAGCCGCGCTGCGGTTGCGCCCGGCCTGTTCCCGGCCCTAAGGAGCGGGCAACAATGGACAAGGCTCCGCACCCCTTCGCGTTCAGGGACTTCCGCTTTTACTGGGCGGCGCGGCTGATGGCGACGATCGGCCAGCTTTCGATGGTGATCGTCATCGGCTGGCAGGCGTATGACATCGCGCGGCGCACCATGGACGTCCACCACGCCGCGCTCCAGCTCGGCTTCATCGGCATGGCGCAGTTCGTGCCGCTGGCGCTGCTCACCCTCGTCACCGGCTGGACGGCGGACCGGCTCGACCGCCGCCGCGTGGCGCAGGCCGCCGTGCTGCTGGAGATCCTGCTGGCGGCCTGGCTCGCCTGGATGTCCTATACGGACAGCACCACGCTCCCTGCGCTGTTCGTCGTCGCTGCTCTGCTCGGCGTGGCGCGCGCCTTCGCCGGGCCGGCGCTTCAGGCGATCTCTCCCAATCTCGTGCCGGCCGAGACGCTGCCGACCGCAATCGCGCTGAGCTCGATCGCCTGGCAGGCGGGATCGGTGATCGGCCCGGCGATGGGCGGCTATCTCTACGCCGGCGGCCATTGGCTGCCCTATGCGGTGAGCACGGCGCTGTTCACCGTTTCGCTGCTCTGCCTGCTCATGTTCCGCCCGCTGCCGCGCACGGCGATCAAGCGCGGCGCGAGCCCTTGGGCGCAGATGGTGGACGGGCTGCGCTATGTGCGGCGCAACCGGCTGGTGCTCGGCACCATCTCGCTCGATCTGTTCGCGGTGCTGCTGGGCGGCGCGACGGCGATGCTGCCCGCCTACGCCAAGGACGTGCT
>DASSTK010000118.1:0-8731 GCA_035707945.1 Sphingomonas sp. | reverse complement strand
GTGCCGGCCGACGACTTGTCCGACCCCGCGCCCGCGACCTCGTTCGCCCATCTCGACGCGACGACCGTGCTGTCGCGCGCCATTTCGGAGCTCGGCATCTATCCGGCGGTCGATCCGCTCGATTCAACCAGCCGCGTGCTTGAGCCGCGCACCGTCGGCCAGGAGCATTACGAGACCGCCCGCCGCGTCCAGGAGACGCTCCAGAAGTACAAGTCGCTTCAGGACATCATCGCCATCCTCGGCATGGACGAGCTTTCCGAAGAGGACAAGCTGACCGTCAGCCGCGCGCGCAAGATCCAGCGCTTCCTCTCGCAGCCCTTCCACGTCGCCGAAGTGTTCACCGGCATCCCCGGCAAGTTCGTGCCAATCGAGGATACGGTTCGCTCGTTCAGGGCGGTGGTGAACGGCGAATATGACCATCTGCCGGAGGCCGCCTTCTACATGGTCGGCTCGATCGACGAGGCGGTCGAGAAGGCCGCCAAGCTGGCGGAAGCGGCGTAAGCGTTTTCTCCCCTCCCCTTCAGGGGAGGGGCCGGGGGTGGGGCCTCGATATTGAGCGCTCCACCCGGATTTGAGGCCCCACCCCAACCCCTCCCCTGAAGGGGAGGGGCTTAGGAAAAAGCAAATGGCCAATCTTCACTTCGAACTCGTGACACCCGAGCGGCTCGTCCGGTCCGAGGACGTGTATCAGGTGGTCGTGCCCGGCACCGAGGGCGATTTCGCGGTGCTGGCGGGGCATTCGCCGCTGATGTCGGTGGTGCGCTCGGGCGAGCTCGCCGTCTATTCCGCCCCCGGCCAGGTGATCGCGCGCGTCAAGGTCGAGGGCGGCTTCGCCGAAGTCAACGACAAGGGCCTCACCGTGCTGGCGGAGCGCGCCGAAGCGATCGGCTGATCCCGCGCCTCCCGCGTGGAGCGCCCGCCACGCAATTCTCCGATAATCGGCGGCCCCCTCGGGACGGCCTCGTCTTTCGAAACCGGCCGCTCAGAACCCCGCGCAACCGCGCATGGCGAGGTAGCGCCGCAGCGCGGCCGCATAGCGGATCTTCCATTCCGGATTGATCGTCGGCAGCACGCCGACGGCATAGGCCTGCTCCACGCCGATGAAGCCGATCCGGGGATAGCGCGCGCACAGCCGATCGAGCTGGGCGGGCATCAGGCGGACGAGCGACATGATGTAGGGCTTGTGCACGCCTTCTTCGGGCCTGATGTGGACGATATCCTCCAGAAAGGCCCCGCCCACATCGTCGACGAGCACCACGTCGTCCGGGCTTTTCTCGATGCCTCGATAGAGCGCGACATAGGGCGCCGTCCAATGCCGGGCCATCAGCCATTGCGCAGGCAGGAACAGCAGCAGCGCGGCGGCGCAGGCGATCCATAGCGGCTTGAGCGCGGGAATCGTGCCTGCGTCGCCGAAGGTCGGCCGCAGCCGCCGCCAGCCATAGCCCGCCAGCAGATAGAAGCCGCCCAGATCGCCGTGGAGATAGCGATAGCCCCAGCCGTGCGCCTGATAGATCATGGTGGCGAGGCCGATCAGGCAGGTGACGGTGAGCGGAAAGGCCAGGCTCTCCCGATCCCGCCACGCCGCGGGCACGAGCCTCATGCCGGCGATCGCCAGCGGCAGCATCAGCAGATTCTGCCAGGCGGCGAAGCGCGAGAGGTTCAGGAGCGGATCGAGCTGCGCGAGCCGGCCCACCTTGATGGAGGCATAGAGATAGGCGCTTTTCAGCGAACGAAGAATCGTATGGTCGATCGTATCGGCGCGATGCGGCGCGCCGGCATGGACGGCGTGGAGGGCATGGCTCGCGACGGCCGCGTGGGGAGGGCTGAGCAGCCGCGACAGGATGACCGGATAGGCGCCGATCCAGAACAGCAGGATCGCCGCATAGGCGATCGCGTAGAGGATCGCCAGCCGGCGGTCTCCACGCAGCCAGAACCACAGGATGAAACCGCAGGCGAACATCGGGTGGAACTGCGCCTGGTGCAGCCCGGTCGCGAGGAAGGCGACGATCAGCGCGCCGGCATGGCCCGCCTTGCCGCCGCGCGTCGCCAGCACCAGCCAGATCATGTTGAGCGCGAAATGCGCCGTCATGGCGTAGCTGGTCATCGCGGTGGTGAGGAGCTGGGAGGATGTCAGCGCCATCGCCATGACCACGATCGCGGCGTCGCTCCCCCCCGCGAAGAAACGCCGCGCCGCCAGCCAGAGCGCCGCCAGCCCCGCGCCCAGCAGCAGCGGCGAGGCGAGCCCGCGTTCGGGAATCGACAGCAGCGCCTGCAGGGCCGCGTTGACCGGCAGATAGCCCGAAACCCACACCATATCGTGGGGAGCCGAGACATATTGCGGCATCATCGCCGCGGCATAGGGTCGAAGATCGGGCGGCACCGGATAGCCGATGCCGCCATGCCGGATCGCGGCCGCGGCGATATCGGCGCTCTGCTCGTCCGCGGTCAGCGAATAGCCCTGGAAGATGAGATAATGCCCGGCCCAGCCGATCGCGACGGCGCAGAGGATCAGCAGGGCGATCCAGCGGCCGGAAGGCAGCGCCGGGGCGCGGGGAGCGCCCTCCACGCCGATCCAGCCCAGCGCGAGCAGCGTCAGCGCCTGGAGCGAGAGGATCGCGACATCCTGCCGGACGAAGAAGATATGGGCGACGGTATGCTGGCGAAAGGGGAAGCTGATGACCCCGACGGCGAGCATCAGCAGCAGGATGCCCGCGCCGCCCGCCAGCAGGACATGATCCGCGCGCAAACGTCTTCCCTGAGGCACGCGGCCCGCTCTCCTCCTCGCCCGCGGCGGCCTATTCCAGCCGCTTAGGAAGTTGTCAAAGTTTCCCGCTTATTCACCACGCCAAAGGGTCATAAGCTGCGGCAAGAGATTGGGCGGACAGGATATGAGCGCATTCGGACGGCGTGGCGGGGGTTCGGGCGGGCAGCGTCCCGCCTTCGGAGTGGCGCGGCCGATGCACGGCGGGGATACCGGCGGCGGCCAGTTTCCGCCGATCGATTCGGTTCCTCTGCCCGGCGCGGCCGCGGAGCCCGCGCCCGCTCCGCCTCCGTCGGACGCGATGGCGCGGCTGACCAGCCGCCAGGAAGGCTCCGGCGAGGCCGCCACCTCGCGCGCCGAAGGCTTCGATGCGTCGGTGCACAAGATCAAGGAGCAGGTGCTGCCGCGCCTGCTCGAGCGCGTCGATCCGGAAGCCGCCGCGACGCTCAGCAAGGACGAGCTGGCCGAGGAGTTCCGGCCGATCATCTCGGAGGTGCTGGCCGAGCTCAAGATCAACCTCAACCGCCGCGAGCAGTTCGCGCTGGAGAAGGTGCTGGTCGACGAGCTGCTCGGCTACGGCCCGCTCGAGGAGCTGCTTTCGGATACCGAGATCAGCGATATCATGGTCAACGGCCCCGAGCAGACCTTCGTGGAAAAGAAGGGCAAGCTCCAGCTCGCCAACATCCAGTTCCGCGACGAGCAGCACCTGTTCCAGATCGCCCAGCGCATCGTGAACAAGGTCGGCCGCCGCGTCGATCAGACCACGCCGCTCGCCGACGCCCGCCTTCCCGACGGCAGCCGCGTCAACGTGATCGTGCCGCCGCTCTCCTTGCGCGGCACCGCCATCTCGATCCGCAAGTTCTCCGCCAAGCCGATCACGCTCGACATGATGGCGGGTTTCGGATCGATGAGCAGCAAGATGGCGACGGCGCTCAAGATCGCGGGCGCGAGCCGGTTCAACATCGTCATCTCGGGCGGCACCGGCTCAGGCAAGACGACGATGCTGAACGCGCTTTCCAAGATGATCGACCCCGGCGAGCGCGTCATCACCATCGAGGACGCCGCCGAGCTGCGGCTTCAGCAGCCGCACTGGCTGCCGCTCGAAACCCGCCCGCCGAACCTGGAGGGGCAGGGCGAGATCACCATCCGCGATCTCGTCAAGAACGCACTGCGTATGCGGCCGGACCGGATCATCCTGGGCGAAATCCGCGGCTCGGAATGCTTCGATCTGCTCTCCGCCATGAACACCGGCCACGACGGATCGATGGCGACGCTCCACTCCAACTCCCCGCGCGAATGTCTCGCGCGTATGGAGAACATGGTGATGATGAGCGACATCAAGGTGCCCAAGGAGGCGATCAGCCGCCAGATCGCGGATTCGGTGGATCTGATCGTGCAGGTCAAGCGCCTGCGAGACGGCTCGCGCCGCGTCACCAACATCACCGAGGTGATCGGCATGGAAGGCCCGGTGATCGTGACCCAGGAGCTGTTCAAGTTCGAATATCTGGACGAGAGCGCGGAAGGGAAGATCGTCGGCGAATATCGCGCGATGGGCCTGCGCCCCTACACGCTGGAGAAGGCCAAGCAGTTCGGCTTCGATCAGCCGTTCCTGGAAGCGTGCCTGTAGGAGCATCTTCTCCTGAATCTTTGTGCTCCTGCGCAAGCAGGAGCCCAGACCGGCAAAGGATGTCGCCCGAGACCCTGAGCTCCTGCGTTCGCAGGAGCACTGATATGTGACTGCGGAGGGACTTGCCTTCCTCCTCCCGCCGCTCCAGCATCGGTGCGTAACGATCGCCCGAGGAGCCGCACATGCGCCGCATCGCTTTTGTCCTGCCGCTGATCGCGCTTGCCGCCAGTCCTCTCGCCGCCAAACCGAAGCACAAGGCCGCCGCGCCTCACGCCTCCGCCCGTCCGCATATCGCGATCGACCCGGCGATCCGGAAGGCGGTCGACGATCCGGGCCGCAAGGCGGAGAATCGCGCGCGCGACAAATATCGCCACCCGGCGGCGACCTTGAGCTTCTTCGGCCTGAAGCCGGACATGACGGTGGTGGAGATGATCCCCGGCGGCGGCTGGTACAGCGAGATTCTCGCGCCCTTCCTCGCCGGGCAGGGCCATTATGTCGCGGCGGTGGAGCCCGGCAAGCCGACGGACAGCTTCAAGGCGCTGATCGCGGCCGATCCCGATCGCTACGGCAAGGCGACGGTGGCAACCTTCAATCCCGGCCAGCCCAATGAGCTTGTCGCGCCCGGCACGGCGGACATGATCCTGACCTTCCGCAACATCCACAATCTGCTGGGCAGCCCCGAGCAGGCGGGCGACGGCAATGCCCCGCAAGCCTTCGCCGACTGGTATCGCGCGCTGAAACCCGGCGGCATCCTCGGCATCGTCGAGCACCGCCTGCCCGAGACGATGGATTCGGCGCGCGAGAAGACGAGCGGCTACGTCAAGCGCTCGACCGTGATCCGGCTGGCGATGGCGGCGGGCTTCCAGTTCGCCGGCGCGAGCGAGATCAACGCCAATCCCAAGGACGATCACGATCACCCCAAGGGCGTTTGGACGCTGCCGCCCACCTATGCGCTCGGCGATCAGGACAAGGCCAAATATGAGGCGATCGGCGAGAGTGATCGGATGACGCTCAAGTTCGTCAAGCCCGATCCCGATGCTCCGGCGGCGGCCCCCGAAGGCTCGACGGGCGATGCGCCGCACCTGGCGGTCGATCCCTCGGTGGCGGCGGAGGGCGCGCCGACGCCGCAGTGAAGCTCGTTTCGCCGATGAACCAAGGCTGACAGACCGATTCAGGATGGGGTCAATGCGACTCCGTCACTGTGGCGAGGTCGGATTCGAAAAAGGGAGTGTAGTCATGTTTCGCAAGTTCGCCGCCGCCGCCGCGCTCGCCACCGTCGCCGCGGGCGGCATCGCCGCGCCGGCCCAGGCTCGCCATCATCATTGGGATCGCAACGACGGCTATTATCGCGGCCATCACGAGCATCGCGGTTATTGGCGTCACGGCCGCTGCTACGACAAGGGCACCGGCGGCCTGATCATCGGCGGCGTCGCCGGCGGTCTGCTCGGCAACGCCATCGCCGGGCATGGCGACAAGACGCTCGGCACCGTGCTGGGCGCGGCGGGCGGGGCGCTCGCCGGCCGCGCGATCGATCGCTCCGACGGCCGCCCCTGCGGCTGATCGGGCAATAGAGCAAAGTCGAAGGGGTCGGCTCGCGCCGGCCCCTTTTTTATCCTTCCGCCAGCCAGCGGCTCAGCAGCGTATGCGCCAGCGCATAGGGCGGCGTCGCCCCGAAGGGGGCGGCGGGGTCTCCGGCGAGCGCGGCGCGGACGGCGGCGCGGCCCACCCAGATCGCGTCCTCCAGCTCGGTCAGGTCGAGCGTGAGCCTGTCGTCGTCGACGCGCGCGATGCAGCCGATCATCAGTTGCGAGGGGAAAGGCCAGGGCTGCGAGGCGACATAGCGCACGTCTCGCACGCGCACGCCCGCTTCCTCGAACAGTTCGCGGGCCACCGCCTCCTCGATGGATTCGCCGGGCTCGACGAAGCCGGCCAGCGCCGAATAGCGCCCGCTCGGGAAGCTCGCCTGCCGCCCGATCAGCACGCGCGCCCGCTCCCCTTCGCCATGCTGGGCGAGCATGATGACGACCGGATCGACGCGCGGGAAATGCTCCGTTTCGCACCCGCCGCACCGCCGCCCCCAGCCGGCGCGGAACGGCGCGGTATGCTCCCCGCATCGCGGGCAGAAGCCGTGGCGGGCGTGCCAGTCGATCAGGCTGCGCGCGGCGGCGTAGGTGGCGGCCTCGCCTTCGGGCAGCGCGGAGAGCGCCGCGAACAGCTCGGGCGAGCGCCGGAGGGCCGAGACGCCCGGCGTCAGCGCCACGAAGCGGGGCGCGCCGTCGATCACCCCGAGCAGCGCCAGCTCGGCCTCCCGATCCTCCCTGGCGAGCGGCCGCCAGGTGAGCGCGCCGCCTGCGATCACCGGATCGAGCGCATCGAGGCTCAGCAGCCGCGCCGCCGGATCGGCGCGCATCGCCGCGACCAGCGCCTCGTCGTGGCGGGCGGCGTCGGCGCGGTCGAGCGGCGATCCGGTGAAACCGGGGAGCGCGATGGTCATGCGGGTTCCTCTTGGGGCAGGGTGAGGCCGAGCGCGGCGGCGCGCGCATAGAGCGTGGGGAGCCCTGCGTCCATGATGCGCTCGACCGGCCACCATTCGCCCTCGATCGCCGGGCGGGCGGCAAGCCGCGCGCCCCGCACCTCCAGACTCAGCGCGAAATGGGTGAAGACGTGCGCGACATGCCCGAGCGGCCGCCACTCCGCTGCGATCGGGGGAGCAAGCGAGGCTTCCTCGCCCCAGTCTCCGCCTGGAAGGGCGCGCATGCCGCCGAGCATGCCTTTGGGCGGGCGGCGACAAAGCAGCACCGCGCCTTCCGCCTCCAGCCAGTAGGCGACGCCCTTGCGGCGCGGCTTGGATCGTTCGGCGGCCTTGACGGGATAGCGTTCGGGTTCGCCCCCGGCCCGCGCGGCGCAACCGGACGTTAGCGGGCAGAGCATGCAGCGCGGCGCGCGCGGCGTGCAGACGGCGGAGCCCAGGTCCATCATCGCCTGCGCGAAATCCCCGGCGCGCGTCGTCGGCGTGATCGAATCGACGAGCGCGCGCAGCTTCGGCCGGGAGGCGGGGAGCGGATCGGCGAACGCGAACAGCCGCGCCGTCACCCGCTCGACATTGGCGTCCACCACCACCGCGCGCTGGCCGAAGGCGATCGCGGCGATCGCGGCGGCGGTGTAGTCGCCGATACCCGGCAGCGCGCGGAGCGCCGATTCGTCCTGCGGGAAGCGACCGCCATGTTCGTTCGCCACGACGCGCGCGCAGGCGATCAGGTTGCGCGCGCGGCTGTAATAGCCGAGCCCCGCCCAGGCGGACATCACCTCCGCCTCATCCTCGGCCGCCAGCGCCTCCACGGTCGGCCAGCGCCCGGTGAAGCGCCGGAAATAAGGGGCCACGGCCGCCACCGTGGTCTGCTGGAGCATGATCTCGCTCAGCCAGACGCGATAGGGATCGGGCTTTTCGGCGGCCCCCGGCGGCGTCCGCCACGGCAGCGCGCGGGCGTGGACGTCATACCAGGCCAGCAACATGCGAGCGGCATCGACGGGCATGGCCCGCCTATGGCATGGGGGAAGGAATGACGGAACGGGTGACGAGCAAGCCGGGTGCGAAACCGCCCGCGCGGAGGGGGCGCAAGTCGGCCGACGAGCCGAAGCGCCAGGCCCGCGTGCGGCAGGTTTCGGAGATGCTGCCCGAGGTGGGCGGCCCCGCCTTCCGCCGCTTCGGCTTCGTCCAGTCCTCCGTCGTCAGCCGCTGGCCGGAGATCGTGGGGCCGCGCTACGCAGGCGTCTCCAGCCCCGAATCGATCCGCTTCCCGGCGGGCAAGCGCGCGCAGGGCGTGCTGACGCTGACGGTGGAGGGCGCGCACGCCGCGATGCTCCAGCATGTCGCGCCGGTGCTGATCGAGCGGGTCAACCGCTTCTTCGGCTATGAGGCGGTGGCGCGCATCCAGATCCGCCAGGGCGCGGCGCTCCTCCGCCGCAAGCCCGCCGCCCCGCCGCCGTCGCTCAAGCCCGTGCCGGTCGAGCTTGGGGACAGCCTGCGCGCGGTCGGCGATCCGGAGTTGCGGGCTGTGCTCGAATCGCTCGCCGCCGGCATCGCCTCCACCAGCGGCCCTCCCATTCTGCCGGAGCCTTCCGAATGAAGCGTCTGCTCGCGCTGCTCGTCCTCCTCTTCGGCCTCGCGCTGCCGGCCGGGGCCGCGCCGCGCCACCGCGCCCATCACGCCACGGACTGGACGGAGATGGTTGCGGCGACGCCCGAAGGCGGAATGCGGATGGGCAATCCCGGGGCGAAGGTCCGCCTCGTCGAATATCTCTCCTACACCTGCCCGCATTGCGCGCTGTTCACCGCCGAGGCGT
>DASSTK010000117.1:0-3128 GCA_035707945.1 Sphingomonas sp. | reverse complement strand
TTCTGCATCCAGGCGGAGCTTCCATAGGGGCCTCGCTACATGGTTGTGTGGGCGCATGGGCGAGGAAGGGATGACGGAAAGTTATGTGGCGTGAGCTTCGCCGATGCCCGCAGCCCATTGAACCGCGTACGATCGCGCAGGCCTGCCGCGCCGTGTTGCTCACCGCGGACCCGCGCGAGAAGGCGATGGCGGCACGCGCGGCGGCGCGGGCGTGGCGGGCCGGGCGGCTGGCGCATGACTTCGATATCCCGATGCCAGATCGGCCGGCGCGCCCCGACCAGCCCGAACTGCTGCCGCCCTCGCGCATGCCGAAGCGCGGGCGGGCGGGATCGGAGCGGACGCGGATCGCCATGCTCCATGCGCTCGCCCATATCGAATATGTCGCGATCGACCTCGCCTTCGATTGCGCCGGCCGTTTCGGCGAGGGCCGCTCGCGCGGTTTCGTCGACGACTGGCTCTCGGTCGGCGCGGACGAGGCGATGCATTTCGCGCTGCTCGATCGCCGCCTGCGCGCGCTCGGCTCGCGCTACGGGGCGCTGCCCGCGCATGACGGGTTGTGGGCGACGGCGGAGAAGACGCGCACGGATTGCGCCGCCCGCCTCGCGCTGGTGCCGATGGCGCTGGAGGCGCGCGGGCTGGATGTCACCCCCGCCACTGTCGCGCGGTTCGAGGCGGCGGGCGACGATCGCTCCGCGCGCATCCTCTCGCGCATCTACCGCGACGAGATCCGGCATGTGTCGATCGGCACGCGCTGGTTCGAAATCCTGTGTCGGGAGCGCGGCCAAGACCCTGCCGGGCTGTGGAAAACTCTTGTCGGAGCGCTCGCGCCGGGGATCGTGAAGCCGCCGTTCAACGACTCGGCGCGGGATGCTGCCGGTCTGACGCTGGATTATTACGGGACACTTGCGGCGCCTGCCTGATCTGGTCAGACAAGGCTCGCCGAGAGCGGGAGGGGCAATCTCATTTTCGGCACCATCCCACGCCGTCGCCACTGGCGACGGCGGCTGGATTTTTGTGACCGGAGAGGATCGCCGTGACCCGTAGCTTCCACGCGAACAACGCGCCACAGGGGAACAGGCTGCAAGCGAGCGGCATTTTCCTGAAAGCGGCCGCCGCCGCCGTGATCGCGGGCGGGCTTCTCGCCGCCGCTCCGGCCGCCGCCGCCGATCCGGCCACCGCCACCGCCGCCGCCACCGCAGGCGCATTCGACGCGGTTTCCACCGCCGGCCTTTCCGCCAAGTCCGATCCGATGTTCCGCACCCTGTTCGACAGCTGGAAGCGGATGGACGCGGTGCCCCACGGCGTGCTCTCGGTGCCCTCGCAGCAGCCGGTCAAGGATTTCCGCTTCACCTCCAGGTTCGGCGTGCGCGTCGATCCCTTCAATCACGACGCTTCGATGCATCCGGGCCTGGACATGGCCGCGCCCAAGGGCACGCCGGTCTATGCCACCGCAGACGGCATCGTCGATCGCGCCGAGCGCGCGGGCGGCTACGGCAACCTCGTCGAGATCAATCACGGCAAGGGCGTGCAGACCCGTTACGGCCATCTTTCGCAGATTCTGGTCCATGACGGCCAGCGCGTGCATCGCGGCGATCTGATCGCGCTGGTCGGCTCGACCGGCCGCTCGACCGGCCCGCATCTCCATTACGAGGTCCGCATCGACGGCCGCGCCGTCAACCCGATGCCGTTCCTCCAGACCGCCGCCTATATGACCGCGCTCAAGGATCGCACCCCGCTGCCGGGCGCGTCCGCCACCGCGATGGGCGGGCCGGAAGACCCCGACGGCGGCTGAGCCCGGCTTGCGGGGGAGGGCCGCGCAGCCTATCTCTCCCGCATGAGCGATACCGCCATCGACATCACCCCCGCCGCCGCCGCCCGCGTCGCCGCGATCGCGGGCAAGCAGGGCAAGCCGGCGATGCTCCGCCTCTCGGTGGACGGGGGCGGTTGCGCGGGCTTCCAATATGTCTTCGGCCTCGCCGATACGATCGCCGAAGACGACGTGATCGCCGAGCGCGACGGGGTGCGGCTGGTGGTCGATCCGGTCAGCCTCGATCTGGTGCGCGGCTCGGCGGTGGACTTCGTGGAGTCGCTGGGCGGCGCGGCCTTCCGCGTCGAGAACCCCAATGCGGCGTCCGGCTGCGGCTGCGGCACAAGCTTCTCCGTCTGACCCTCCCCATGCTCCTGCGAAGGCAGGAGCCCAGAGCCCCGGGCGACGTGCCTTGCTTCCCTGGACTCCTGCTTTCGCGGGAGCACATCCTCAAGGCTCATATCCCAGTCCGGCCCTTTCGGAGGCGGCACGAGCCCGCTAGGAAGCGGGCATGCGGATCGCGACCTTCAACGTCAACGGCATCGCCGCGCGTCTGCCGAGGCTGCTCGAATGGCTGGATGAGACGAAGCCCGACATCGTCTGCCTCCAGGAGCTGAAGGGCGACGACGCCAAGTTTCCGGCGAAGGCGATCGAGGATGTCGGCTACGGCGCGGTCTGGCACGGACAGAAGGGCTTCAACGGTGTCGCCATCCTGGCGCGCGGCCAAGTCCCCGTCGAGCGGCGGCGCGGGCTTCCCGGCGATCCCGACGACACCCACAGCCGCTATATCGAGGCGGAGGTGGACGGGCTGGTCGTCGCCTCGCTCTATCTGCCCAACGGCAATCCCCGGCCCGGCCCCAAGTTCGATTACAAGCTCGCCTGGATGGATCGCCTGATCGCGCACGCCGCCGAGCTGCTGCCGGAGGAGAAGCCCACCATCCTCGCCGGCGACTTCAACGTCATCCCGACGAACCTTGATACCTTCTCGGTCCGCGCCATGGCGAGCGATGCGCTGACCCAGCCGGAAAGCCGCGCCGCCTTCCGCCGCCTGCTTCACCAGGGCTGGACCGACGCGATCCGCGTCCGCCATCCCGAGCCCGCCCGCGTCTATACCTTCTGGGATTATCAGGCCGGCGCCTGGGCGCGCGACGCGGGCTTTCGTATCGATCATCTGCTGCTCTCCCCCTTCGCGGCCGATCGGCTGCGCGACGCGGGCGTCGACAAGGCGGCGCGCGGGCGGGAGAAGGCTTCGGACCACGCGCCGACCTGGGTGGAGATCGTCTGATCGCCACCGCTTCGCCTTCCGCGCAGCCGCCGCTCG
>DASSTK010000116.1:0-3392 GCA_035707945.1 Sphingomonas sp. | reverse complement strand
GTCTGTATGCACTGCGACATACTTCCGCAGTTCTGTCTCGAAAGGGTCAATTGATCCAATGTTGCTTTCTTTGGTTCAGCATCACGTGCGCGTGCTGCTGATCGAAGATGAGCCGACGACCGCCAAGAGCATCGAGCTGATGCTCGGGTCCGAGGGCTTCAACGTCTACACCACGGATCTGGGCGAAGAGGGCCTCGATCTTGCCAAGCTCTACGATTACGACATCATCCTTCTCGACCTCAACCTGCCCGACATGCACGGCTACGACGTACTCAAGAAACTGCGCACGGCGAAAGTGTCGACCCCGGTCCTGATCCTGTCCGGCATCGGCGAGATGGATTCCAAGGTCCGCGCCCTCGGCTTCGGCGCCGACGATTACGTCACCAAGCCGTTCCACCGCGACGAGCTGGTCGCGCGCATCCACGCCATCGTCCGCCGCTCCAAGGGCCATTCGCAATCGGTCATCCGCACCGGCAAGCTCGCCGTGAACCTCGATGCCAAGACGGTCGAAGTCGACGGCGCCCGCGTGCATCTGACCGGCAAGGAATATGCGATGCTGGAGCTGCTTTCGCTCCGCAAGGGCACGACGCTGACCAAGGAGATGTTCCTCAACCATCTCTACGGCGGCATGGACGAGCCCGAATTGAAGATCATCGACGTGTTCATCTGCAAGCTGCGCAAGAAGCTCAGCCTCGCCTGCGACGGCGACAATTATATCGAGACGGTGTGGGGCCGCGGCTATGTGCTGCGCGATACCGAGGCGGCCGCCGCCGTCGCCTGAACGACACGCATTACCCGGCGTGAGGCCGCTCCCGACCCTGTTGGCCGGGAGCGGCCTTTTCGTTTGGGGGAATACTGAGAACCACGCGCCTTAGCGAGACTATAGAGCAATCCGTTCGCCCTGAGGAGGGGCTGAGCTTGTCGAAGACCCGTCTCGAAGGGCTGCTTCGAGACGCCACTTCGACAAGCTCAGTGGCTCCTCAGCACGGACGGGTTTGCATTTAAATATGCGCCGCCGCCGATGCGCCGCGCGCGAGCGGGAGCGGCTGGAGCCGGCGCAGCAAGTGCGCGGCGGCCGGTTCGTGCAGGCCGGGCAGCGTGAGCGTGGTCGTCTCCACCATCACGAAGCCTTCGGCCCGGTACAGCGCCAGCGCGGGGGCGTTGCCGTGGAGCACGCGGGCGTGGACGACCACGCCCGAGAGCGAGAGCGCATGGCGCAGCAGCAGCGTGCCGATGCCGCGCCGGAAATGCGCCGGATCGACATAGAGCCAGACGATCTCGCCGCCGCGCGCGCCGACGAAGCCGACGATCTCGCCTTCCTTCACCGCCACCCACAGCTCACCGTCGAAGCGATCGGCGAGGCCCGCGAAGGAAGGCAGACGGCCGGCATGGTGTGCGCCGATGCTCGCGGCCAGCTCGGCGATCCGGGAGCGATCATGCAGATGCGCCATAGCCGGCCCGTCGGCGCGGCAGGCGCGCCGGACCTCGAAACTCTCCATGATTCCCTCGGAAAATTAGCTCGATTCGCTAACCTGCGTTAGTGTCCCGAAATGGGAAGAGCAAGCTGTTCCCCCGCTCGTTGGCATGAAAATGACAGTCGGGGTTGTCAGAAGGGCTTGGGCTCTTATCCTTCCGGTATGCCCGGAACCGGAAAAATCGACGCCCGCTATCTCGCGGTCGGCATCGCCATCGGCGTCGGCATCGGCGCCGCCCTCCACAATGTCGCGATCGGGATCGCGATCGGCGTCGGTATCGGCATCGCGATGGGCGCGGCGCGCTGCGGAAAATAGATCGGGTTCAACCGCCCCGCTTCTTCTCCGTCATGCGGGCGCGGAAACGGGCGGCCCAGCCGGGTTTTTCCTGCTGGGGCGGGCGGACGAGGGCGAGGGCGTCGGCGGCGACGTCCTTCGTCACCACCGATCCCGCCGCGACGATCGCGCCCTTGCCGATGCTGACCGGGGCGACCAGCGCGCTGTTCGATCCGACGAACGCGCCCTCGCCCACCTGCGTCCGATATTTGAAGAAGCCGTCATAATTGCAGAAGATGGTGCCCGCGCCGATGTTGGCGTGCGCGCCCACCTCGCCGTCGCCGATATAGGAGAGGTGGTTGGCCTTGGCCCCCTCGCCCAGCCGCGCCTTCTTGATTTCGACGAAATTGCCGACCCGCGCCCGCCGTCCGATGTCCGCGCCGGGGCGCAGGCGCGCAAAGGGGCCGATATCCGCCCCCTCCTCCACCCGCGCGCCCTCGATATGGCTGAAGGCGTGGACGGTCACGCCGTCGCCGATGCGCGCGCCGGGGCCGAACACGACATTGGGCTCTATCATCACGTCGCGGCCGAGCGCCGTATCCCAGGCGAACCACACCGTCTCGGGCGCGATCAGGCTCGCGCCCTCGGCCATGGCGCGGGCGCGGCGGCGCTGCTGCCAGGCGGCTTCCAGCTCGGCGAGTTCGGCGCGGCTGTTGACGCCGGCGACCTCCCACTCCTCCGCCTCGATCACCACCGATGTGCGCCCGTCGGCGAGCGCCAGCATCACGATGTCGGGAAGATAATATTCGCCCGCCGCATTGGCGTTGCCGACGCGCCCGAGCAGCGGCCAGAGATCGGCGGCGCGCACCGCCATCAGCCCGGAATTGCAGAGATCGACCGCGCGTTCCTCGATGCTGGCGTCCTTATATTCGACCATGCGGGCGATCGCGCCGTCCCCGTCCGTCAGAATGCGGCCGTAGGCGAGCGCATCGGCCGGGCGGAAGCCGAGCACCACGCAGGCGGGCCGATCGGCCTCATGCAGCCGGGCGAGCATCCGCGCGCAGGTTTCAGCGCGCACCATCGGCACGTCGCCGTAGAGGATGAGCACGTCGCCCTCTAAACCCTCGAGCGCGCCTTCCGCCTGCGCGACCGCATGGGCGGTGCCGAGTTGCGGCTCCTGCACCACCACCTTCGCGCCCAAGGGCGTAACCGCCGCCTCGACCTGTTCGCGCCCCGCGCCCGTCACAACCACCTCGGCCGCCGCGCCGAGCCCGGAGAGCATGTCAAGCAGGTGGAGCAGCATCGGCCGCCCGGCGATCGGGTGGAGCACCTTATGGGTGGCTGACTTCATGCGCGTGCCCTTGCCGGCGGCCAGGATCACGGCGGCGAAGGGACGGGTTATGGCGGGATCGGTCATGGCGGGCACGATTGCCACGCCCGGCTTGCATATTCCAGCGCCTGCCGTCATGCGCTCATGCGATGGCCGCTTTCCCCTTCCGCACCGTCGTCTTCGATCTCGACGGCACCCTCGCCGACACCGCCCCCGACCTCACCGCCGCGCTCAATTATGCGCTGGAGACGCTGGGCCGCGCGCGCGTGCCGGACGAGGACGTCCGCCACATGGTCGGCCACGGCGCGCGCGCG
>DASSTK010000115.1:0-3252 GCA_035707945.1 Sphingomonas sp. | reverse complement strand
CAGCCATGCCCAGACTCTCCGCAGCTTCGAGGTGTGGGGGGAGACGGTGGGCCTGCGCGCGGGCGATCGCTATCTGATCGTCAATCCCTTCTTCCACAGCTTCGGCTACAAGGCGGGATGGCTCGCCTGCCTGCTGCGCGGCGCGATCGCCTGCCCGGTCGCCGCCTTCGATGCGGAGGAGGTGATGCGGCGGATCGAGGCCGAGCGCATCACCGTGCTGCCCGGGCCGCCGACCCTGTTCCAGTCTCTGCTCGACGCGCCCGATCGCGCCCGCCACGATCTTTCCAGCCTGCGCCTCGCGGTGACGGGCGCGGCGAGCGTGCCGCCCGTGCTGATACGGCGGATGCGCGAGGAGCTCGGCATTCCGGAGGTGGTGACGGCCTATGGGCTCACCGAAGCCTGCGGAGTCGTGACCATTACCCATGCCGGCGATCCGCCCGAACTGATCGCTGAAAGCTGCGGCACGCCGATTCCGGGCGTCGAGGTGCGGCTGATCGATCCGTCAGGGGACGACGTGGCGCAGGGCGAGCCCGGCGAGTTGCTGGTGCGCGGTTTCAACGTGATGAAGGGCTATCTCGACGATCCCGAATCGACGGCGAAGACGATCGACGCCGACGGCTGGCTCCACACCGGCGACATCGCCACGCAGGACGCGCGCGGCTATCTGCGCATCACAGATCGCGCCAAGGACATGTTCATCTGCGGCGGCTTCAACTGCTATCCGGCCGAGATCGAGGCGCTGATCGCCGAGCATCCGGCGGTGGCGCGCGTAGCGGTGGTGGGCCGGCCGGATGTGCGGATGGGCGAGGTTGCGCACGCCGTGGTCGTGCCCCGGCCCGGCGCGGAGACCGACAGCGAAGCCTTCCTGCGCTGGTGCCGCGCGACCATGGCCAACTACAAGGCGCCCCGCTCGGTGGAATGGGTGGACGCGCTTCCCCTGAACGCCTCCGGCAAGATCCAGCGCTTCCTGCTGAAGGAGCGGGTGGTATCCGATTGAGATACCGCAGAACTCAATTTATTCCGTTCGCCCTGAGGAGCCGCTGAGCTTGTCGAAGCGGCGTCTCGAAGGGCCCTTCGAGACGGGCCCCTTCGACGCCGCCTGCGGCGTCGCTCAGGACAGGCTTCGCCTCCGCTCAGTCCCTCCTCAGGACGAGCGGATACGAATTGATGCTCGGAATATTCTCTCTCACGCCACGTCCTTCCGCTGCTCGCGCTTGTCGACGACGGTAAAGCGGCCGTTGACGCGCTTCTGGAACTCGCCCGCGCGGGCCAGCGGGTTGTAGAACTGCCGATACCACAGCCGGTTCTTGTCGGTCGGCCCGTCGCCGCGCACCATCATCGGCGCCAGGCAGGCCTTCTTGTAGGTCCAGATCTCGAAATCCTGGGCGAAGGCGTCGAGGCTGGCCTGCTGGTAGGCGCGTGCGGCGGGCACGTCCTCCTCTGTCGCCTGCGGCTTGTCGGTCTTGACCATCAGCGCGTGCCACACATGAATCTTGCCGTCCTCCACCGGCGTATGGGCGATCAGCATGTGGGTTGGGTAATCGCCGCGCATGGAAGATTGGAGGATCGCCGGGCCGGTGTACCAGGTGTCCAGCTCCAGCATCGGCCCGCCTTCCTGCACCAGGGTACGGTGGCCCGCGCCGAACATCTGCCACTGCACATGCCCATCATACTCGTTGTAGAAATATTCGATGTCGCGCGATCCGTGGATCGGCACGAAATGGGCGAAGTCGGTCATGTTGTCGACGACCTCGATTGGATGCTGCGGCAGCTCGCCGAGATCGTCGATCGCCCAGCGCACCCACTGCGGATCGTCATACATTTCGAAGGCGGGCAGCGGATGGTCGGGCTCGTTTCCTTCCTCATCGTGCCACATCCAGATGATGCCGGCGCGCTCCACCACCGGCCAGGTCTTGATCACCGCCGCGCTGGGCGGCTTCTGGTCGCTGTAGGGAATATGGTTGCAGCGCCCGTCCGGTCCGAAGCGCCAGCCGTGGAAGGGGCAACGGATGGATTCGCCCTGAATGCGTTCTTTGTCCCGAACGATATAGGATGTCTCGTTGCGGCCGAGATGCGCGCCCATGTGCGGGCAATAGGCGTCCACCAGGTGCGGTGTGCCGGATTCGCCGCGATAGAGCACCAGATCGCGCGCGAAGAAGCGTAGCGGCATCGGGTCCGGGCCCAGCTTCGCGGCCTCGGCGATCATGTGCCAGCCGCGCGCGAAGGTGAATTCGCCCAAGCGATAATCGGCGGTCTGCGCCATATCCTCTCTCCACCAATCCTGATCTTTTGCGGCCATTCTAGCATTCGCATTGGCGGTGGTCAGCGCACAGTGCCCGTGCAATAATGCACGCATGGCGATCGAATGGGATGACGTGCGCATCTTCCAGGCGGCGATCCGCGCTGGCGATTTCAGCAGCGCGGCGCGGCGGCTCGGCATCAACCGCACCACGATCGGCCGCCGCTTCGCCCGACTGGAGCGCGCGGCATTCGCGGACTTGTGGGAGCAGATGGCGGGCGGTTACCGCCCGACGCCGCGCGGTCGCGCCGTGCTCCGCGCTGCGGCGGCGATGGAGCGCGCGATGGAGCGGCTGACGGCCGAACTGGAGAGCGACGAGGCATTCGGCGGCCCCGTCCGGCTCGCCGGCACAGCAGGGATCGCGGGGTTGTTGCTGCCGGAGTTTGCCCATTTCCGTGAAGCGCATCCCGGCGTCGCCGTCGAGATCACCGGCGCGCGCGACGCCATCGCCGCGCTCCACCAGCGCCATGCGGATATCGGCATCGCCATCGCGACGGCCAAGCCGCGCGACCTGGCCGGGCTGCACGTCGGCCGGATCACGCAGCGCCTCTATGCGGCGAAAGGCGCGGACGCTTCGCGGCGGATCGGCTGGGGGCACGCCATGCGGCTCGCCAACCCGCAGCCCTGGGCGCGGGTGAACGCGGTGGAGGGGCCGTCGCTCGCCTGCGAGGTGGATTCGCTGCCGGCGATGATCGAGGCGGTGCGCGCCGGCGTTGGCGCGGCGTGGCTATGGAGCTTCTGCGCGGACGAGGATCCCACGCTCGTGCGGCTGGACGCGCCGCCGCCGCGCGGGAGCGCGGCCGATCTGTGGCTGCTTCACCGTGACGTCGCCGTCCCAGATCGGCCGATGCTGGCGCTGCGCGATGCACTTGCAGAGGCGCTATCGGCGCGCATCAATCCTCGGCGTTGATCCGGCAGGCGTCGGCGGCGGCGAGATAACCGAAGGTCATCGC
>DASSTK010000114.1:0-2634 GCA_035707945.1 Sphingomonas sp. | reverse complement strand
GCCGCCGCGACGATCGCCTCCAGCTCAGCCTTGCGCCAGCCGAGCAGAGGACGGAGGAGCAACGTTCTTTCCGTGTTCCCGCGAAAGCGGGAACCCAGGGTTTCGGAGGGGGGCGCTTGCGGCTCCGGGCTCCTGCTTTCGCAGGAGCACGAGGGAAGGAGACGGCGGGCGGGGCGGATGCCGGCCAGCCCGGCCACGCCTGCGCCGCGCGCGAGGCGCATCAGCAGGGTTTCGGCCTGATCGTCGGCATGGTGCGCGGTCAGCACAGCGCCAAGCCCTTCCTCGTCGGCCCACTGCGCCAGCGCCGCGTAGCGCGCCTCGCGCGCCGCCGCCTGAACGCTCGCCCGCCGTTCGACCATAACGCGCGCGATGCGGTGCGGCACGCCCAGGCTCGCCGCCATCGCGGCCGCCCGATCGGCTTCCGCGCCGCTTTCGGGGCGGATCTGATGATTCACGGTCAGCGCCGTCACCCGGCCGGGCGCGGCCGCGGCGGCGAGGATCAGGAGCGCGCCGCTGTCCGGCCCGCCCGACAGCGCCACGCCCAGGCGGGCGTTCGGGCCGCCGGCATCGCTTTCAAGGAGAAGCTGATCGAGATCGGCCCGGAATCGCTCGACGAGCCGCGCGTCAACCGTCGCACTTGGCATCGGCGCGGCCTTTGGCCACCTTCGCCTTCAGGGTGGCGTTGGCGTTCGCGCCGTACACGTCGTCGAACTCGCCCCAGGCCTGGCAGGCCTGCTTGGGCTTGTTGAGCTTCACCAGCGTCTGCCCGAGATAATAGAGGCTGTCCGGCGCGCGCTCGCCGCGCGGGAACTTGCGGTAGCTCTTGAGGAAGGCTTCGGCGGCGGACGCATATTGCCCGTCGTCCAGATAGGCGCGGCCCAGCAGATTCTGCGCGAAGCTGGCGCGGCGGCTGTCCGGATATTTCTCGACCACCTTCTTGAGCTGCGCCTCGGCGTCGGGATAGCGCTTGTCCACCCACAGGCGATAGCCCGCCATATAGGCGTCCTCGGCCGGATCGCCGGTCGAGGGGGCGGGCGGCGTCTGGTCCGCCGGCTTGGCCTTGGGCGGAGGGGGGCCGAGATCGTCCGTCGCACCCTGATCCTCCGACGGATTGGCGGGCGTCACGCCTGCGGGCAGCGGCGCGCGTCCCGCCGGGCCGAAGGGCGGAGCGGAAGCCGCGCCGCCCGTTCCGCCGGGCGCGCCATGTCCCTCCAGCGCGTTCAGGCGATAATCGGTGTCGCCCTTCATCTTGTCGAACGCCTGCTGGAGCATCTGCAGCTTGTGGCTGTTCTCCTCCACCTGGTTCGTCATCTGCTGGAGCTGCTGCTCCAGCGCGGAGACGCGGCCGGTGAGATCGATGATCGGCGAACCGGCCGGATTGCCGACCTGCTCGGGCGCGGCCGCGGGCGGCGTGATCTGCGGCTCGAAATACTCCGGATTGCCGCCGGGGAACACCTTGCGCTGCACGGCGCGCATCTGATGCTCCAGCTTGTCGACCCGGCCGGGCAGCGAATCGTCGCGCGCCTGCGCATACACCGGGCCGGCGGCGACGCCGGCGAGCAGGAGGACGGTGAGAGCGAAGCGCATGGGCCGATTCCCTGGAGCAGTCATGTCAGGCCATTCTATCGAGTGTCGCGCCTGTCGCCACGATTAAGGTTGTTGCGGCTGGGCCGTTCCCGCATGGACGTTGAGGAAGGCGCTGGGCGTCCCTTCCGCCGGAGGAGGCGCGGCGGTGGCGGGCTGCGGCGCAGGCGCTTCGGTTGTTCGGCGCGCGGGGGGAGCGTTCGCGGCCGGCGCCGCGCGGCCGGTCAGCGCGTCCGCCTTCAGGCTCACGTTCGAGATGGTATGCGCCGGTTCGCCGAGCGGCGCGACCGGGCGGCCGCCGACCGTCACCTGGATCGCCTCCGGCCGCCCGGTGCGGATCACCGGATCCTTGGCCGTCGGCGGCACGTCGTAGCTCTTGCCCTGATCGAGCGTGCCCTGGAACAGGACTGCCCCATTGCGCTCGGAAACCTTCATCCACACCGGCTTGATCGCGGTGAGCCGCACCGGCCCGCTTGCGGCAGGCTGCGGCGCGGGCGCGGTGACGGCGGGCCGGCCCGTCGCGGGCAGGGGGACGGCCACATTCTCGGTGCCTTCGGCGGCGAGCCGGGCGCGCGCATCCGGGCCTTCGCCGGTCAGCACGCCGCTCCGCCAGATGGCGTAGGCCGCGATCAGGATCAACGCGATCACCACCGCGACGATGGCGAGCGTCCTCGGCGGCAGCCGCGCCGGATCGGCGGGTTCGTAAGGCTCGTACTGCACGCGCGGCGCGGCGCGGGAGGCGCGTTCGAACTCGGCGCGGAACTGCTGGGACATCGCCGCCGGATCGAGCCCCACGGCGCGCGCATAGGCCTTGACGAAACCCGAACTGTAAGGGGCGGCGGGCAGGCCCTCCAGCCGGCCCTCCTCGATCTGCACCAGATGGCGCACCGGAACCCGCGTCTGCCGCGCGACATCCTCCAGCGAGAGCCCTTCCGCCTCGCGCGCCGCGCGCAGCTTGCCGCCCACCGTCGCCGGGGCCTCGTTCGCCGGCCGCTCCGTCTCGTCCATCCTGCCTCCCGCCAAGATCGCGGCCTCTCGCGCCGCGTTTCC
>DASSTK010000113.1:0-6345 GCA_035707945.1 Sphingomonas sp. | reverse complement strand
GAGATGCACCCCAATGTGTTCTTCGAGGTGCAGAAACGGATCGCCGAGGGCTGCATGTCGACCGGCTGGGTCTATGGCGTGGTCGGCTGCCACCCCTATGAGATCGCGTTGTTCGACGATCGCGCCCAGCGCGAGGTGTGGGGGGAGGACGATGCGACGCTCGCCTCCTCCTCCTATCAGCCGGTGGGCAGGGTGGAGCGGGTGGAGGGCGGTTTCCGCCTGTCCGGCCGCTGGGGCTTCTCCAGCGGCTGCGAGCATTGCGGCTGGGTGCTGCTCGGCGCGCTGGTCCCGCCCGCCTCGGAAGGCGAGCCGCCCGACATGCGCACTTTCCTGATCCCGCGCGCGGATTACCGGATCGACGACACCTGGCATACTTTCGGCCTGCAGGGCACGGGCAGCCACGATATCGTCGTCGAAGGCGCGTTCGTGCCCGATTACCGCACCCACCGCGCGGCCGACGGCTTCCTCTGCGCCAATCCCGGGCAGAAGGAGAATAGCGCGCCGCTCTATACGCTGCCCTGGGCGCAGGTGTTCATCCGTTCGGTGTCGACCGCCGCGCTGGGCGGGGCGCGCGCCGCGATCGAGGCGGCGCTGGAGATCGCGCGCGATCGCGTCTCCACCAACACCGGCAAGGCCTCCAAATCCGATCCCGCGCTGCAGGGCGCGATCGCGCGCGCGGTGTCGGAGGTGGACGAGATGGAGAAAGCGCTCCGCGCCGGTTTTTCGGCGATGATGGCGCGGGCCGAGACCGGCGAGGCGATCGCCATCGAGGATCGCGAACTGTTCCGCTACCAATCCTCCACCGTGGTCCGGCGCTGCGCCGATCTGGTCGACGCCATGCTGCCGCTGCTCGGCGGGCGCGCGATCTACATGTCGAGCCCGATCGTCCAGCCCTGGCTCGATATCAACGCCGCGCGCGCCCACGTCGCCAACAATCCCGACAATATGGCCCCCGACCTCGTGAACGGGCTGATGGGCGAGCCCCCCAGCTTCCTGTTCCTCTAACGCCGCCAAGGAGGGCGAAGCATGACCGAAGCGATCGAGCGCAAAACCCATCGGGTGGCGGGCGGCTACGAGATTTCCATCGGCGAGATCGGAGCAGGACCGGCGGTCGCCTTCCTGCACGGCAGCGGCCCAGGCGCGTCGGCCCATTCCAACTTCCGCGGCAACATCGGCGCGTTCGTCGAGGCTGGCTATCGCGTGCTGCTCCCCGATCTGATCGGCTACGGCGACAGCTCCAAGCCGGAAGGCATCGACTATACGCTCCAGCTCTTCGCCGACACGGCCTATGAGGCGCTGCGCGCGGCAGGCGTCGGGAAGGCGGTGCTGGTCGGCAATTCGCTGGGCGGCGGCATCGCGCTCCAGATCGCGCTCGATCATCCGGAGTTCGTTGAGAAGCTGGTGCTGATGGCGCCCGGCTGCGTCGAGGAACTGCCGGTCTATTTCGCCATGCCCGGCATCGCCAGGATGATGGGCGATTTCACCAGCCCCGATTTCACGGTGGAGGATCAGAAGCGGCTGGTTTCCAACCTGGTCTATGATCCGTCCGTCATCTCCGACGAGCTGGTGGCCGAACGCTACGCCGTCGCGCGCACCCAGCCCAAGGATGTGCTGGCGCGGATGCGCACACCCAATCTCGCGTCGCGGCTGGGAGAGATCGCGCAGCCGATCCTCGGCTTCTGGGGCCTGAACGACGATTTCTGCCCGGCGAGCGGGGCGCAGCGTTTCCTCGAAGCCTGCCCGGACGCACGCTTCATGACCTTCAACAAGGTCGGTCACTGGGTCCAGGTCGAGCGCGCGCAGGAGTTCAACCGCTACACGCTGGAGTTCCTGCGTGGCTGATCCCGCCGCCTATGCCGAGGAGCTGTATGCGGCGCTGCGCGAGGGGCGGACGGTGCCGCCGCTGATCGCGCGCGATCCCGCTCTCACCATCGACGACGCTTACGCCGTCTCGCTGGGCCTCCTTGCACGCCGCAGGGCGGACGGCGAGCGGGTGGTGGGCAAGAAAATCGGCGTCACCTCCAAGGCGGTGCAGGACATGCTGGGTGTCCACCAGCCCGATTTCGGCTTCCTCACCGATCGCATGCGGATCGAAGGGGAGATGATCGACATCGCCGCCCACGGCCTGATCCAGCCGCGCGCCGAGGCCGAGATCGCATTCCTGCTGAAGAGCAGCCTGAACGGCCCCGGCGTCACGCCCGAGGATGTGCTCGCTGCAACCGACAGCATCGCCCCTTGCTTCGAGATCGTCGACAGCCGCATCCGGGATTGGAAGATCGGCATCGTCGACACCGTCGCCGACAACGCCTCGTGCGGCGTGTTCGTGCTGGGCGAGGCGCGCGCGGACCCGCGCGCCTTCGATCTGCCGGCGCTGCGCGTCACCGTCACCAGGAACGGCGCGCCCTTGTCGGAAGGCTACGGCTCGGCGGTGCAGGGCTCGCCGCTCGCCGCCGTCGCCTGGCTCGCCAACACGCTGGGGCGCTACGGCGTCACGCTCGACGCCGGCGACGTGATCCTGTCGGGCAGCCTGGTGCCGCTCGAGCCAGCGGCGGCGGGCGATGTTTTCGAGATGGAATTGCATGGGATCGGGTGCTGCGCCGCCCGGTTCGTTTGAGGAGGTTGATGGTGGCGAGCGTCAAGGCGGCGATCATCGGTTCGGGCAATATCGGCACCGATCTGATGATGAAGATGCTGAAATATCCCGAGAATATGGAGCTGGTCGCGGTCGTCGGCATCGATCCCGCATCCGAAGGCCTGGCGATGGCGCGCGAGCGCGGCGTGGCGACCACGCATGAGGGGATCGAGGGGCTGAAGACGATGCCCGCCTATCCCGAGATCGGCATCGTGTTCGACGCGACCTCGGCCTACGCGCACAAGGCGCATGACGAGGCGCTGCGCGCCGACGGCAAGCTGGTGGTGGACCTGACTCCGGCGGCGATCGGCCCCTTCACCGTGCCGCCGGTGAACATGGGCGAGCATCTCGATCAGCCCAATCTCAACATGGTGACGTGCGGCGGGCAGGCGACCATTCCGATGGTGGCGGCGGTCGCGCGCGTGGCGACGGTGCATTATGCCGAGATCGTCGCCTCCGTCTCCTCGCGTTCGGCGGGGCCGGGCACGCGCGCCAATATCGACGAGTTCACCCGCACCACCGCCCGCGCAATCGAGGAGGTGGGAGGGGCAAAGCGCGGCAAGGCGATCATCATCCTGAATCCCGCCGAGCCGCCGATGATCATGCGCGACACCATCTTCACCCTCTCCGAAGGTGCGGACGAGGAGACGATCCGCACGTCCGTCGAGGCGATGGTGACGGAGGTGCGCAAATATGTGCCCGGCTATCGGCTGAAGCAGGAGGTGCAGTTCGAGCGCTTCGGCGACAACAACCGGCTGAAGATACCGGGGCAGGGCGAGTTCACGGGCCTCAAGACCTCGATCTTCCTCGAGGTGGAGGGTGCCGGCGACTATCTGCCGAGCTATTCCGGCAATCTCGACATCATGACCGCCGCCGCCAAGGCCACCGGCGAACTGCTGGCGAAAAAGCTCATCGAGCGGAGGGCGGCGGCGTGACCTTCGATCCCACCACCACCAAACTCTACATCCAGGACGTGACGTTGCGCGACGGGATGCACGCAATCCGGCACATGTACGGCATCGATCATGTTCGCGACGTCGCCAGGGCGCTCGACGAGGCGGGCGTGGACGCGATCGAGGTGGCGCATGGCGACGGGCTTTCGGGCGCCAGCTTCAACTACGGCTTCGGCGCGCATACCGATTGGGAATGGCTGGAGGCTGTCGCCGAGGTGCTGACCCGTTCGGTGTTGACCACCCTGATCCTGCCCGGCGTCGGCACCGTCGAGGAGCTTCGTCGCGCCTATGATCTCGGCGTCCGGTCTGTGCGCGTGGCGACCCACTGCACCGAGGCGGACGTGTCGAAACAGCATATCGGCATCGCCCGCGATCTCGGCATGGACGTGGCCGGCTTCCTGATGATGAGCCACATGATCGAGCCGGAGGCGCTCGCGGCGCAGGCGAAGCTCATGGAAAGCTACGGCGCGCACTGCGTCTATGTGACGGATTCGGGCGGCGCGCTCGATATGGACGGGGTGCGTGATCGCTTCCGCGCCTATGACCGCGTGCTCAAGCCCGAGACGCAGCGCGGCATGCACGCGCATCATAATCTCTCGCTCGGCGTCGCCAACTCGATCGTGGCGGCGCAGGAAGGCGCGATCCGCATAGACGCCAGCCTGGCCGGCATGGGCGCGGGCGCGGGCAATGCGCCGCTCGAGGTGTTCGTCGCCGCCGCCGACCGCAAGGGCTGGAATCACGGCTGCGACGTGATGAAGCTGATGGACGCGGCCGAGGATCTGGTCCGCCCGCTCCAGGATCGCCCCGTGCGCGTCGATCGCGAGACGCTGAGCCTGGGCTATGCCGGCGTCTATTCGAGCTTTCTGCGCCATGCCGAGAAGGCGGCCGCCGATTACGGCCTCGACACCCGCGAGATCCTCGTCGAGCTCGGCCGCCGCAAGATGGTCGGCGGGCAGGAGGACATGATCGTCGACGTCGCGCTCGACATGCTGAAGGCGCGCGAGGGCAAGGCGGCGTGAGCCGCCCCGCGCCCGTCCGCCCCGTGCCGGCCGGGAAGGTCGCGCGCTGGGATATCGAAACCGATGTCGCGGTGGTGGGCTTCGGCGCGGCGGGGGCGTGCGCGGCGATCGAGGCGGCGGAAGCGGGCGCGCGCGTCGCTTTGTTCGAGGCGGCCTCGGGGAGCGGCGGCTCCTCGGCGCTGTCGGGCGGCGAAATCTATCTCGGCGGATCGGGCGGCACCCCCGTCCAGCGCGCCGCCGGCTTCGAGGATTCGACCGAGGCGCTCGAAACCTATCTGCTGATGGCGGGCGGCCCGGACGCGGACAGGGGGAAGACGGCGCTCTATGCGCGCGAAAGCCTCGCTCATTATGAATGGCTGGTGCGCCAAGGCGTGCCCTACAAGGGCAATTTCCTGCCCGGCAAGATCATCGAGCCCGAAGGCGACGACACGCTGATCTGGTCCGGCAGCGAGGAGGCGTGGCCTTTCTCCGAACAGGCCCGGCCCGCGCCGCGCGGCCATGTCATCCGGTTCCAGGGCTGGGGCGGTGGCCGCAAGCTGATGGACATATTGGAGGCGCGCGTCCGCGCCCTCGGGGTCGCGGTGCATACCGACGCGCGCGCGGTTTCGCTGGTGGCGGATGATGCGGGCGCGGTCGTCGGCCTGATCGTGAAGATCGACGGGGCCGAACGGGCGGTCCGCGCCGCCGGCGGCGTGGTGCTGGCGACCGGCGGCTTCTGCCTCAACCCGGAGATGGTCCGCCGCCACGCGCCGGGCGCGCTCCGTTGCAATTCGCCGATCGGGGCGAGCGACGACGGCTCGGGCATCCTGCTCGGCCAGTCGGTCGGCGGGCAGGCCATCCATATGGATCAGTTCTTCGCCACCTGCCCCTGGTATCCGCCGGAATCGCTGGTCAAGGGCATCTTCGTCAACGCCGCCGGGCAACGCTTCGTCAACGAGGATTGCTATCACGGCCGCGTCACCCAGGCGATGCTGGCGCAGGGAGGGGATCGCGTCTGGCTGCTGGTCGACAATGCCATCTTCGCGCGGCCGATGGAGCTGGCCGGGATCGACATCGCGGCGGTGGGCGAAAGCTGGGCGGAGGTGGAGAGCGAACTCGGCATGACCGAGGGCGCGCTGGTCGCCACCGTCGAGCAGTATAACCGCCACGCCGCGCAAGGGCGCGATCCGATCCGCCACAAGGCGGCCAAGTGGCTGAAGCCGCTGGACGAGCCGCCCTTCGCCGCGCTGGAGATCGATTTCGCGCGCAGCTTCCTTTCCTTCTTCACGCTGGGCGGGCTGGAGACGCTGCCCGGAGGCGAGGTGCTCGATCGCGCCGGCGCGGCCGTTCCCGGCCTCTACGCCGCC
The DNA here is from genome assembly GCA_035707945.1 of Sphingomonas sp. Lineage (GTDB taxonomy): Bacteria > Pseudomonadota > Alphaproteobacteria > Sphingomonadales > Sphingomonadaceae > Solisphingomonas. Next base: position 395 of record DASSTK010000113.1, on the reverse strand, counting down.
GGGCGGGCGACATGCGGGCTGCCGCGCTGGGGCGCGGGCTACAGCTCGGGCATGAGCCTCGCCGACTGCAGCTTTTTCGGCCGGCGGGCCGGTCTTTCGGCCGCTCAGCGCGGCGCCTCCGCCACACGATCGGCGGCATGACAGGACGGATGATGACAAACCTCACCCATCTTCAGCGGCTTGAGGCTGAGAGCATACACATACTTCGTGAGGTTGTGGCGGAGTGTGGGCGGCCTGTGATGTTGTACAGTGTGGGCAAGGATTCGGCGGTGATGCTGCATTTGGCGCGGAAGGCGTTTTATCCGTCTCCGCCGCCGTTTCCGTTGTTGCATGTGGACACGACGTGGAAGTTCCGGGCGATGTACGAGCTGCGGGACCGGGCGGCGGCTGCGGCG
>DASSTK010000112.1:0-2532 GCA_035707945.1 Sphingomonas sp. | reverse complement strand
TGAAGGGGCGCATCCAGGAGGACGAGGCCTCCGTTCCGCGCAAGGACGGTGAATGGCTCAACTGGTGGGCCTTCGCCAGGGGCGCGCAATATCGCTGCTGGTGGCGCAGGCGCGCGGACGGTTCGGGCGGCGACGCGGTGGTGCTCGACGAGGCGAAGGAAGCGGAAGGGCTGGATTATTTCCGCCTGGGCGCGCTTGCCGTCAGCCCCGACGGGCGGCTCGCGGCGTGGAGCGCGGACAGCAGCGGGGCCGAGCGCTTCACGCTGAAAATCCGCGATCTCGCCTCGGGCGAGGATATCGAGACCGTAAGCGCGGTGGTGAACGGCGCGGTGGTGTGGAGCGCGGGTTCGGACGCGATCGCCTACACCGAGGTCAACGACAACTGGCGCACCTTCCGCGCCCGTCTGCACCGGCTGGGCGCGGACCCGGCGGCCGCCGCGACGCTCTACGAGGAAACGGAGGACGCGGGCTTCAACGTCGGCCTCTCGCGCACGCAGGACCGGCGCTGGATCGTGATCGGCGCCGGCGATCACGAGACGAGCGAGGTCCGCCTCGTCCCCGCCGCCGATCCTGGCGCCCGGCCGCTGCTCGTCTCACCGCGCAAGGCCAAGCGCCAATATCATGTCGATTCGGCCCATGATCGGCTGTGGATCCTGACCAACGACGATCACATCAACTTCCGCCTCGCCTCCGCCGATCCGGCGCGTCCGGGCGAATGGGAGACGGTGATCGCCGGATCGGAGCGCGTCTATCTGCGTGGCGTCACCAGCTTCGCACGGCATCTGGTGATCGAGGAGCGGGTCGACGGGCTCGATCAGATCCGCCTGCGCACCTACGAAGGCGAGGAGCATCGCGTCGCCTTCCCGGAGGCGAGCTACACCGCGAGCCTCGGAACCAACCCGGAATATGACAGCCCGGATTACCGCATCGGCTACGCCTCGATGGTCACGCCGGATACGGTCTATGATTATGATCCCGAAGCGCGGGCGCTGGCGGTGCGCAAGGTGCGCGCGGTGCCTTCGGGCTATGATCCCTCACGCTACGCCACCGAGCGGCTGATGGCGCCGGCGCGGGACGGCAAGAGCATCCCCGTCTCGATCGTCTATCCGGTCGGTTTCCCGCGCGACGGATCGGGCAAGCTCTATCTCTACGGCTACGGGGCTTACGGCTATGCTATCCCGCCGGGCTTCTCGACCGATCGGCTGAGCCTGCTCGATCGGGGCTGGGCCTGCGCCATCGCCCATATCCGCGGCGGGGATGATCTCGGCTACGGCTGGTATCTCGCCGGCAAGGCAAGCGAGCGCTGGAACACGTTCCATGATTTCACCGACGCCGCGCGCGGGCTGATCGCCGCCGGCTTCGCGCACGCGGGCGGCATCGCCATCCACGGCGGATCGGCGGGCGGCGAGCTGATGGGGGTGGCCGCCAACACCGATCCCGAACTGTGGGGCGCGGTGGTGGCCGACGTGCCCTTCGTCGACGTGCTCAACACCATGCAGGACGAAAGCCTGCCGCTGACGCCCGGCGAATGGCCCGAATGGGGCAACCCGATCACCGACAGGCAAGCCTTCGATCTGATCGCGAGCTACAGTCCATACGACAATATAGCGGCGCAGGCTTATCCGCCGATGCTCATCACCGGAGGTTTGAACGATCCGCGCGTGACCTATTGGGAGCCCGCCAAATGGGCGGCGCGGCTGCGCGCGGGCAAGACCGATTCCAACGCACTGTTGCTCAAGATCAACATGGGGGCGGGCCACGGCGGCAAATCGGGCCGCTACACCGCCATCACCGAGCGCGCCGAAGCCTACGCCTTCATCCTCGAGGCGGTGGAATAGGCGAAACCCCCGAACCCCCGGCACTTTCCCCTTGCATCGTCCGCCCCGAGCGGCTGGTATACGATCGTGCGGCAAGGCCGGGGGGTGGCCGCATTGTCTCAACGAGCTCGAGGGGCCACCGCCGATGTCGCACCGTTTCCGCCTGCCGCTGATCGCGCTTGTCGCGCTGAGCCTGCCCGTCGCCGCCAACGCGCAGAAATCCGGGGATAAAAAGAAGGACGAGGCGAAGGAGCAGCCCACCACAGCCAATCTCGACAAGCTCCACGCCAAGGATACCGCCGCCGAGGTGGCGGCGGGCTGGGTGGCGCCGCCGGTCGAGGAGCAGGAAGTCTCCACCCATCATGTCGCGAGCACGCACGCGGGGCGGATGAAATACACCGCCACCGCCGGCACGCTCACCATCCGCGACGAGGACGCCAAGCCGATCGCGTCGGTCTTCTACGTCGCCTACACCGCCGACGGGGTGAAGGATCGCCGCCACCGGCCCGTCACCTTCTTCTACAACGGCGGGCCCGGCTCCTCCTCGCTGTGGCTGCACATGGGCAGCTTCGCGCCCGAGCGGGTGCAGACCGCCAATCCCGAATATATCAAGCCCGCGCCCTACGCCTTCGGGCCCAATCCCGAGACGCTGCTCGACAAGACCGACATGGTGTTCGTCGATGCGATCGGCACAGGCTATTCGCGGCCGCTGGGC